>JAQTXD010000120.1 GCA_028688955.1 Desulfuromonadaceae bacterium | reverse complement strand
CGTTTTCGATGATGCGAAAGCAAATGTTACCCAGATAAGCATCGTGAGGGTAACAGCACATGTGGTGAAACGCCTCAAAATCATCTGCATGTTCATGAACTACTCCTTTTGTAATTGAGCTGCCATTGCCACTATTTTTGGTGCCACGCTTTTGAATCAGGGAAAAAGAGTGCTGCTCCGAATTTGTCTTTGCCAAATTCGGCAATAATTTTCTGCCCCTTTACCGGCGAAACAAGCCAGTCAACAAACGTCCTGACATCTTCACTGTTTACTTGGGGAAATTTTTGCGGACTGACCGGGATTAGTGAAATATGATTCAGCAGGGCATCATCTCCTTCAACAAGGATTTCCAACTTGATTTCCTTACGTATCGATATAAATGTTGCCCGATCGATCAGGGTATAGGCTGAGGAGTTGCTGGCAAAACGCAGTGTCGGCGCATTACCTTCGCTTCCCTTTTCGTAAATGATGTACCAAGGACCGCCCGGCTTCTTCCCCGCACGTCCCCATAGATCTGTCTCAGCCATATGGGTTCCGGATTTGTCGCCACGACTGACAAACGTCTCCTCCATAACCGCGATCCTTGTGAGTGCCTCAGAGGCGGATTTCATGCCCCGAATGCCCGCTGGATCTTTTTTAGGTCCGACGATGACAAAGTCGTTATACATGAGTGGAATCCGTTCAGTACCGAAACCGTCAGCAACAAATTTTTCCTCCAGTGAGCGGGCATGCACCATCACCAGATCAATACTGCCTTTTTCTGCAATCATCAAGGCCTCCCCGGTGCCGGCACCAACATGGCGGACGCGAATGCCACTCTCCTTTTCAAATCCATTTTCCAGTGCAGCAACAATACCGGCATCGATGGGGCCAATCGTGCTGGCCATAAATATGAAGCCTTTTTCTGCCTGTGCTATTGGTGCCATGCAACAAATTACCACCAAGATCAAACCAAGACATCGAAGTTGTACCATCTCTCACCCCCTTTGTTTCCTGTAAATGGAACATATACCACTGGCAAGGCTACATAACTATAAACGATCATGGCTTATATTAGTCGACCAAAAATGTGCTGTAAATATTTAATAATATTTATTATAGTTGCCGTGTGTTTGTTTGTGTTGTGTGAAGTCAGTACGACTGAATTAAAAATCAGTCTGAATTATTCTGTTACAGGGGTATGAATATGAAAAGTTCTGTTGTGTGTGTGGTCGCTCTGTTTTTTGCTCAAACTCATCTATGTTTCGCTGCTTCACCCGTCCTGTCACCAGACCCGGCATTCTCGCTCCGCCCTAATATCGGAGAATTTATGGCAAATACTCCTTTTTTCACAATGCCGCCAGGCGACTACGCGCCTATCAAAACCCAATCAAGCAAGCCCGTTGGCAAATTCGAAATTGAGACCAGAATTTCGGCTGCGAGATTGGCGGGTGGCCCACTCTGCCGCGTAGACCGGGATACAAGTACAAAAAATTCAACTGAGACTCCCATAATAATAGAAAGTCTGACTTGGGCTGGACTGATCGACCTGGGTAAGCGCTCTACTAATATCAAGCCAATGTTCTCTGTGGTTGCAACTACACAAATGGTTCGACTCGACAAACTGCATGGTCAACCGTTTCCACTGAAGACCGGCACTGCCTTTGGCTGGGAATCGACCTATGAAGTTGTGTATGTTTCAAAAATTTTGAGTGGTCCGCAAAAGGTAAAAACTTCAGAGGAAATTTATCAATATGACTGTCAGGTCGGGGAGAGCAAACCGGCGTCGCAGATTAAGGCGGGTTTGGGAGGCACAGCGACCGCGCTTACGTGCACCTCTACGTCAAACGGAGAATCTGCTGGGGCCCCGGCTGTCTACCAATGGCTTGACAGTGTCGGGTGTTTCGTTTCTGCAGATGGGCTCTGAGCCTTAAACAGTGACGGAGATCACCACATCATTGAGAACGCCATCTATAATATTTCTTCGTGTCGTATTATTGGGAACAATCAAAATTGTGCGTGGAGTACTGACCGGTCAGTTGCTGGAAGTACTGCAAATGTTCTGGCGTAAATCCCTTAAGAATGGGTTCGGGAACGCTATTGATCAGTCCTCCATTGATACCAGCATCAGGAAACAGCTTTCGGCACAGTCACAATTTTGGAAATGAGGCGCGCTACTATTCATAGAGATACCGGCACCGAAGCAGGCTCCCGGGGATTACATGTTGTCGCACTTTTTGAGGGGATCAAAGGTGTGCTGGTCCTATTGGTCGGCTTTGAACTGCTGACATATATCCACAGAGATGTCCATGAAGTTGCCTTGCAATTAGTTGAACGCTTTCATTTTAATCCCGCAAGTCAATATCCGCGAATATTTCTCGATTTGACCGAACGTATAAACGATGCAAAATTATGGAGTATGGCGATAGCCGCCGCACTCTATTCCGTTGTGCGAATTGTTGAAGCTGTCGGGCTATGGATGAAAAAAATGTGGGCGGAGTGGTTTGCCGTTCTGACCGGCGGATTGTATATACCTGTCGAGATTTATGAAGTTGTCCACAGAGTGACGTGGTCAAAGGTTACAGTGCTGGTTATTAATTGTGGAGTGGTGTTTTATCTGTTATTTGTTCTGATCAGAAAAAGTGATAAAGGAACAATATGACAAAACTGAAATTTCCCAAACCGTATCAACATGACCATGCACCGGTAAAAAATATTAATGATCTAATAGGCGAACAGCTGACAATCGGCCAGAAAGCGGCGGATTGGGTGGTCGCGAGGGTTGGTTCATGGGGGTTCATTATTGGCCAATCCGCGCTGCTGGGAGTCTGGGCTATCGTCAACGTGACTGCATGGGTACAGCATTGGGATCCATATCCATTTATCCTTATGAACCTCATACTCTCCTTGCAGGCCGCTTATACCGCGCCGATGATTATGATGAGCCAGAATCGACAGGCCGCTCGCGACCGTCTCGAGGCCCATAACGATTATGAAATAAATCAAAAAGCAGAAATTGAGATTCGTGCGATTTTGGAAACGCTTGACGCACAAAACTGCGCTATTGCGGAGCTTCATTTGATGCTGGAAGAGTTGCACAATAAAAATATTCCGGCAGTGGAACCACAGCACGACTCAGGTCGCTAATATTATCGCTCGAATATGCCCGTAGACGCAATTCAGCTACCGGTACCAGGTAAATATTTTACATAGAGAGGTTTCTGTACTGTCGTTGGTGACGTTATCGTTGACATAACCTTGTTGCAGAAAATTGCTCTTGCAACCTTCATGATAGTCGCCTCAAATTCCACCCACATCCCAAACGCAACGATTACTGCTCCACATAAGGTGATCGGTTCCATTACAGCACTCCTGTTCTCATTGCCCATTACAGCTTTGACCGGAAATTTATTTAAACCACAGATACCAACAGGTCAAAGACCTTTTACATCCGGCGGTACAGGCCTATTACCTTGCCGACGACGCTTACCTCGCCATCTCCCGGTCGTATGATGATTGGTCCCATGTCCGGGTTCGCCGGTTGCAGACGTATGTGATCCTTTTCACGGTAGAACCATTTGAGCGTTACCTCGCCATCAACCATGACAACTACGGTATCCTTATTGTCTGCGGTCGGTTGTGGTCGCACCAAAGCCAGGTCGCCATCTAAAATGCCTGCGTTAATCATTGATTCACCGCTAACGCGAAGGAAAAAGCAGTCATTTCCCTTGACCGCCACCGGGTCAACGGAGAAGAATCCCTGAATATCCTCAATGGCCGGGGCAAGATGGCCGGCACGAACGGTGCCGACAATCGGCAGGGAAACCGAAGAACTACTGGCCGGCATCGTCAGGGTAATCCCCCTGTTCACATGATCCCGTTTGATGAATCCCTTACGCTCCAACGCATCCAGATGTTTTATGACCGGCAGCGTTCCGGAAACGTTCAGGTGACGAGCAATATCCCGTTGGCTGGGCGGATAACCGTTATCACGTGTGTACGAAGTGATGAACTGAAGTACTTGTTTCTGTCGTAGAGTCAGATCATTTGTGGTTTTCAGGTAAGAGGTAGTCATATGACTACCTATACGGTGATACACTGCATAAGTCAACAATAATATAGCGGAGAGGATGATGTCAGAGATTTACGACCGTACCAATTAAAATGATATCAATCTGCGTGCAGAAACGGTTCAGTAGGATGTGGGTACTGCCAGGTTTGAATAAATGTTATTCATATTCGGTATATTTTTTTGCACTTCCACGCACCTTATCGGCTGGATACTTTTTCCCATTTATTTCAATCTTTCGTTCGGCAGCCACCAGGAGGTTAACATTCAACTTGTCGGATATCCTGACAAGGTAGATAAGGATATCTGCAAGCTCCTCTTCTACAGAGGTACGCGTTTTGGCTTCAAGTAGGTGACTCACACCACCTTCAACCCATTGAAAATGCTCAACCAACTCCGCCGCCTCTGCAATCAGGGCCATGGAGAGGTTCTTGGGGGTATGGTACTGGTCCCAGTCACGTTCTTTGGCAAATTCCCGTAAACGGTCCCGCAGGGACTCCAGGGATTCAATCATGTAATTCCCCCTTCACCAAATTATGCAGACATCAAATTTCACATATCTGGCTGATATATTCATTCTGTTATAGAAACAATGGTGTGCCCAACCATTCTGATTGACCACACGTGTGTGAATCGATACATTTGTGCACAAATACATTGAAAGTGAAGGGTATTGTACCATGAAAATACATAATCTCCTTATTCATCTCCATAACAGCGTCGATGCATTTTCACTAAAGCCCCGCCACTTGGATCAAATCCGAACCTTTTTTCCTGACGTACGCATTACTGTTGCCAAAGGAAATAGTGATTTTATGGATAAACTTCCCGAAGCCGAATGCGCGTTAGTCTGGGTATTTAAGCCGGAGTGGTATGTAAATGCTCCACTGCTGAAAGTGTTGTTCACCCCCGCTGCCGGTCACGACTGGGTTGCTGGTGATCCGTCCGGTCGTGTGAGGACATTTTATGGCCGTTTTCATGGTCGCATCATGCGAGAAAGTCTTATTGCAATGATGCTGCACTTTAACCGGCACTGCGGAAAGTCGCTCAATGATCAAAGGAGCCGGGTATGGGGACGACTCGACTATAATACGTGTGTTGGTCTGTTTAGTCAGAGAGTGCTGATTATTGGGTATGGCTCACTGGGACGCTCGATGGCTGAGCTTCTGAAAGCGTTCGGTGCCAGGATTGTCGGAGTCAAGCGGTCTCTCTCTGGAAGTGAGGCCGCCAATGAAATTGACAAGGTGATCACTTTCGACATGCTAGAAGAAGAACTTCCTTATGCAGACCATGTAGTCTTTGTCTTGCCGGGCGGAGTGGAAACCGACGGAATCTTCACGGCGCGGCATTTTGAATCCATGAAACCGGGGGCATACGTATATAATTTTGGGCGCGGTAACTGTTACAGGGAAGAAGATCTTTTAAACTCGCTGAAAAATGGCCATCTTGCGGGCGCGGGACTGGATGTGTTCGCCGAAGAACCGCTCCCGCCCCAGTCACCTCTCTGGGAACTCCCCAACGTATTAATTACTCCGCATTCCAGCGCTATCAGCCGGGAGTACATTGATTTCTTTATTCAGGAATGGGCTGAGCGGATCCGGGATATTGAGCCTTTCAACGAGGGTGACAACGCTTTTTGTTAGCATATCTTCTTCTCAGTTGTCGTTTTCGATTCACCTGTTACGTAACCCAGCACTGAAGGGGAGTGTAGGCACATTTTCATGTAACGTTATTTGATGGATGTTAGATGCCCGGATATAGTATGCCGATTTGGAGACTCGCCCAAAATCAGAAAGGGTGGGTTTTTTTTGTAGCTTCGGAGAATTTTCGTTTGTTTTGACTTTGGAATAAACTCAACAGAACGTACCACCCCAGTGAAATTAATAAAGCAAAAGGATAAAAACAGTCCTTTACATATTTGAATGTATTGAGTTATACTCCGTCTGTAAAAAATTAGCTAAATTAAATATTTACCTTCCATTTTTGTCGGATAATTTTACAGCACTCCCTGTAAATGTGTAAAGTTTTCCTGAATATTATGTTTGATGGTGAGTGTGTGCCGTTCCAATGCTGACTGATTTTAATGAGTTAGCAATTGCTTGATTGTTGCATGTTTTTTGCATTATCGAGTTCGTGTAAAACTATGTTTAAAATATTTTTTTCGGTGTGCGTCTCATAATGATTCGATAATTTTTTTGAAGTGCCTCTTGGTACTGGTTTTATCAAAAAGTAACCTTGTAGAGAGACTGGATAGGTTCCAATATATGTTGAAAGTGTTGTTCTCGACTGTTCTGTTTGTAATTTTTGCAAACTCCCTATGCTTTGCTGTGCCCGCATCGCCAGATCCCGTTGATATTCGTCAACCTGACGGAACTACCGTCCGTGCCCGAATTAAGGGTGATGAATTCCAAAACTGGACGGAGTCAGAAGATACCGGCCATACCATCATTAAAAACCCCTCCAGCAGCTACTGGGAATATGCAGAACAGCTACCGGACGGCACACTCAGACCCAATGGGCAGAAGGTGCGCCCCAAGGGAGTGGATGCACCAGCGTTTATTCCAAAAGGACTGCGGCCGCCACGCAACAAGGAACTTGAAAACTCGATGCGGCAGTACCTGAAGGAGTTCTATCAACAGCGTAAACCGGCGAATGGCTCCACCGCGTCTCAAATTATCCAGGCAGGAGCGCCGGCAAC
>JAQTXD010000119.1 GCA_028688955.1 Desulfuromonadaceae bacterium | reverse complement strand
GAGCGGAGACGCCTGGCGGGATCTATCGGTAACAGGAAGCGGAACGCAAGGATGGCAACAGCGATCCCTCCGACCGCTGCGAACCCGCCCACCACAAAGAGCGGAGGCGCCGGGACGGTTGGTATCCCCGGTTGCATGATAAACAGGAAGAAGAGTAAGAAGTCCATGGCGCCCCGCGATGTTCTTCGGTGCGACAGCGCAATAATGCCGGCAAAGACAACGGGAATCATGAGGGCTGCCTGCGCGAGGGTTGTACTGGTTCCCGGAAGCAGGACCAGGCGGCAGAAAAATGAAGCGGCAACTCCGAGTGAAGAACCGCAGAAGATATGGGAAAGCATGGCAGACGGGCGATCATGGGTAGAGAAAATGCTGACCATGATTGATGTTGCCATCATCATCAGCGGTCCTCCTGCCCAGTCGGTGAAGTGCCAGACAGCACCAACAGCGGATATGGCTGCTGCGGCTCGTAGTGCGGCTCTAGCTGCTTCCTGCCAGTCACGGTGGCGTATGAACGTTGTGCTGGCCGGTCTTTCACTTTTAGGTGCTGTCGAGTCCCATTCATCGATGACCAGTTCCAGTACACTGATGAGCTCTCCGAGCGTCACACTCAACAGGGGAACAAGTGCTCCGGTCTCAGAAAGAACCGATCTCACTCTGGACGCATCGGGTCTGGTTGACCCGTGTTCTGACAGATGCAGTGCAACTTCCTCCAGGTGCAGGGCAATGCATTCCCGCCAGGAGGTGCGGCTGGAATCCAGTCGCGCCAGATGATCTGCTGCCACTTTACCAGCTTCCAACAGGGAAAGCAGCGAGACGATCAGCTTCCTTATATGGCGTTTCCTGCGTTTCAGGTCAATCGACCCGGCCCATGCCGCATCCAGCGTCTCTTCTATGTCCGCAATTTCCACAAGGATATTCTGCCGTATCGCGCTACGTTTCTCGTCATCCCCTCCCCGCACAAGCAGAGCCATCCATTCGATGTTTGCTGTGGTAACTGCGCGTAAGCGGTCCAGCAATTCGCGTTTCGAACGTGAATGCGCAAAAAACAGGGCCGCCGTTGTTGAAACGACAATACCGATGACTATGCAGGCGATTCTCCCAAAAACCAGGTCGGGCAGGTGCGGCGGATTATTGTAGCCAGCCATTGCAATGACGGCGCTGGTGCAGCCGGCAACCATGGCTCCATATGAACTAAGGCCGTACTGTAGATTACCGGCCCCAACGCACGCCGCCAGCCAGATGGCCAGCAGGAGAGTGAGCATGAGCGGTGAGCGGGAGGAGAGAAGCATCATCATTCCTGCCACCGAACCGACAGCCGTACCGATCAGGCGGTAATAACTCTTTTCCAGGAGCAGACCGCGGGTTGGCTGGATGACGATGAGCGCAGTCATTGCCGCCCAGTATGGACACTCCAGTTTCAGCGATACCGCGACTGTCAGGGCAGCAACGGCGGCAACGGTTCCTCTTGCCGCAAGTACTATATGAGGCCACTCGTGGCGGGCCATGAGCCTAAGCTCGTGCAGTTTCACCGCTTCACCCGTCTCCGAACATTATTAACGGACGATTCAAGTGTCAGGATTAACTGTCCGAAGCGGTCGACCTCGCTGTCGCTGAAGGGAGTGAGAAGCTCGTTTTCAAGGGATGTCACTATGTCTCTGATTCGGGCTACAACCAGCTGTCCCTCCCGTGTCAGGCAGAGCAGTTTCGCGCGCCGGTCCGTACCATCCTCAGTGCACTGGATTAGCCGTTTGGCTGCAAGTGTACTGATAAGGCGGACAAGAGAGGGCCCCTCGATCCCGATAGATGCAGCCAGATCCTTCTGGCGAACGCCATCACCAAGCAGGTGGAGGTGGAGGAGGGGGCGCCACGTAGCATCTGTCAATCCCGATGCCTGAAATTCACTGTCCAGAACCTGGCGCCAGTGCCGTGTCAGGAGGCCAAGATGATAAAGCAGGTTGCTGCGGTCAATTTTAGCGCCGGATATATTCATGTACAATAGATAGCATGCTATCTATTGTTTTGATATCAATTTTTTGTCGCGTGTTTTGGCAGCCGATCTCACTTCACCTCGTGTGGTGGTTTCATGCTGTAATTGTTTTTTTGCATAATGTGGCGCGTATGCTGAGGTATCCACCTGCAACAGCAAAACACAGATTGTTGTTGTCACGTCGTTTTTGCGTGGTAAGGTATTTTGTTACTGGTAACATGACTTGATGTCATTAGACTACAGACGGTTTACTCTTTCTCATGGTAATGACAATAAGTTATGACTTTGAGTAAAGCGTGGCCTGTCTAATTAGATTTCTTTGTTTAGGGGTGATTTTGACTATAGAAGAAGCGTTCGGAATAGTTCTGCGGAGAATGAGGAAAGAACGCCTTTTGTCTCAGGATGAGTTGTCGAATATCAGTTCATTGGACAGGGTTTTTATCTCCAGGCTTGAGCGTGGAAAACAGCAGCCAACTCTTGTGACCATCTTTGAGCTTTCTTCAGCGCTGGGTATTTCTGCGACAAGAATTGTCACTGAAGTCGAGTTGCTGCTATGGTTTCACAATGTCAAAGGTCAGTTTAACAAAACGGATCAGCTACATCTTACATATGACAAGCTGTGGGAGTATTTTGGAGAGTCTTTTATGGCCAGTGATTTAGGTACCTCGTGCGAAGAAACCATACTGCTTGTTGAAGACGAAATGCATGTGCAAAAATTCCTGGCCGATGCGTTGGAGTCTGTGGGCTACAAAGTTATACTGGCCGTCGATGGCCAGGAAGCAGTTGATAAATACAGGGATAATTGTGCCGCTGTAGATTTGGTCCTGATGGACATCATGATGCCGCGCAAGGACGGAGTCACTGCTCACAAGGAAATTATGGCGTTGAATCCGGCGGCCAAGATACTGATGATGAGCGGCTATTCCGCGGTGTCTCTGGGAAATATTGACGATTTGAACTTCATCCAAAAACCGATGGCACCCTCCATGTTGTTCACAAATATCAGGGGAATACTGGATTCCAGGCATGAAATGCTTTTGCCGGTAGCCGGGCTCTAGGAGCCTGTCGGACTGAGGGGTAAATCTACTGCAAATCCGTCTGACCGGGATTCATGGGGTAATGGATGGACCATGAATTATTAACGTCATTCCCAGAATATCCCTGTAGGGTCCGCGTCCACCTCTAGAAGCAGTTTTTCTAGGGTATCCCTGTTTCTTCCCGTAGGATAGGGCTGTCGCCGGTTTTTCCGGTCATACCAGTACAATGTCCAGTTATGCGCTTCGGCGTTGAACTCAAACTGGGCAATCTTGATTTCATTCCAGATGGCCGGGTCTATGAAGAGCGGGCGGGCTTCGGTCAGGGTGACTCTGTTACCATTGATGGTGTGGTGCAAATTAACCTGGCCGGGTATGGTCCGTTGCTCACAAAGTTGCTCAAGGAGTGTATCTGCTCTCTGTCGTTCAGTTTCAGGTAGCGCCATTCTGTATTTCTTCCTTTTAGCCAAAAGCTGCCGTGTGTCGTGTACAGATGATGATACTATATGAAATAGGTTTTTGAAGCTAAGCAAAAGTCTCACGTCTTTACCGCATGTAAGGTGGTAAAGACGTGCTGCTGGCGGTTCCACGAAGGATGCGTCCGGCAAAGTAATTTGCCTTCAGCGAAAACAAAAAAAGCCGCATCTAAAGATGCGGCTTTTTTTGTGCGCACAGCAGTAGTATAGTACGGATAACCTGCCGCATCTGTACGGAGCTTTTGCAGAATTGCCTGGTTAGATTACTCAAGGGGTTACATAAATTTATGGAAGATCAGATTGTTCGGGCGCTATGCCTGTCAGGTGGAATAAGAGTGCTTGTCTGTAATGCCGGTGCGCTGGCGCGTGAGATATGCACACTTCAGCAGGCATCGGCGACGGCCAGTATTGCGCTTTCCCGGGGACTCGCGGGGGGGGCTTTGATGGGGGCTCTTCTCAAGAACGGTCAGCGGACCGCCCTGAAGTTCGAGGGAAACGGCCCGTTGCGCAAGATGATTATTGAAGCAGACAGTGATGGGGCGGTTCGCGGTTGTGTTGGTAATCCCGCCGCCGATCTGGAAACTTTGAAAGGTAAATGGGATGTGGCGGGGCTGATCGGCAGGGCAGGTTTCCTGACCGTTTCCAAGGACCTTGGCGTAGGAGGCCAGCCGTATCAAGGCGTTGTACAGCTGGTCAGCAGTGAGGTTGGCGAGGATCTGGCCTATTATCTGACCGACTCCGAGCAGACCCCTTCAGCTGTCGGGTTGGGGGCAACTCTGGCTGAAGACGGCAAGGTTGCGGTCTGCGGCGGCTTCTTGGTCCAGGCACTGCCAAAGGCAGACGCTGCTGAAATCGATAAAATCATGGCGCGGATAGCGGCACTGCCGCCACTGTCCGAGCTGCTCGAAGCGGGAGGAGCAGAAGGGGTTGTTAAAGAACTGTTTAGTGACATCCCCTATACAATTCTTGAAACTCACGACATCTTTTTTCGCTGCGGCTGTGAGCGGGAAAAGGTCGAGCGGGCTCTCCTCACGCTTGGAATCGACGAGTTGCAGGATATGCGGTCAAAGGAGAACGGTGCCGAAGTGACCTGCGAATTCTGCCGCAAAGCATACCATCTTGATTCTGCGGAACTTGACAGGTTGATCGTACAGGCATCAGAACCGTCCGGTCGCTAGCGTGCCAACGATACTGTTGACAATTTCATACGACGGCACGAAATATTCGGGTTGGCAGGTGCAGCCGAACGGTCTGGCGGTGCAGCAGGTGGTTGAGGATGCGTTTGAGCAGGTGCTGGGGGAGCGCGTGCCGGTGCGCTCTTCCGGTCGGACCGATGCCGGTGTGCATGCGCGTGCCATGGCGGCGTCTTTCAGTACGAGCCGGGAGCTGCCGTTGCGTGCTTTTGTGGAGGGTGCGAACCGCTTTCTTCCTGCCGATATTGCCATCCAGAGTGCCTGTATTGTGCCGGAAGGGTTCAAGCCGATTACCATGGCACATGCCAAGCATTATCGTTACACGATCATCAATTCATCCGTGCGTGCGCCGCTTGACCGGCTGTACAGCTGGCAGGTCCGGGAACCGCTCGACCTTGGTGCAATGGAGGAGGGGGCCTCACGTTTTGTCGGCAGCCATGATTTTGCCGCGTTCCGCGCATCCAATTGTGTCGCCAGAACCACGGTCAGGCGGATAGATTCTGTCCGGATCACCCGAGAGGGTGCCCGCATTACGGTTGATGTCATCGGTGGTGGATTTCTCAAGAACATGGTGCGCGTAATGGTCGGCACGCTTGTTGATATCGGTAAGGGGCGCTTTACGCCATCAGATATAGAGCGGTTGTTGCAGGAGGGGGACAGAAGAGAAGCCGGCAGTACCGCTCCGGCTTGTGGCTTGTGTCTGATACAGGTCGTTTACCCCGAGAAATTCACTTCTCTGCAAGAAGGCGCTTGACCGACTGTTCGACCGAACGGCCTATTTCGTCGGTATAACCACGGTACACCTCAGCAATGTTTCCTTTTTTATCAATCAGGAACATAACCGGCACCGATCTGCCGCTAAAATCAGCGATAATCGCATCTCCTGCCATTGCGAGCGGATAATTGATCCGCAGCTGGTCAGCAAGCCTCTTGACGAGCCACGCACCATCCTCGTCGATACTCAATCCAAGTATCTGAAGGCCCTGTGTGCCGTATTGGTGGTTTAATTTCACCAGATGGGGGATCGATCGACGACATGGCGGGCAAAATGTGGAAAAAAACTCAAGAATCAGCACATGACCACGATAGTTGTCCTGAGATATCGTCTGCCCCGAGGTGGAGATTACCTTGAAGTGCGGTACAGGTTGCCCTTGCTGGGGGGCCGCATCACCCGGCCAGGGTGCGGACAGGAATGATGCGGCTACTATGACCAGCATGGTTTTTAGGAATGCAGATGTGTTTCTCACGCGTTACTAAAGCGCTTTGGCGATCAATGCGTCCAGCTGCGATTTTGGGACAGCACCAACAACCTGCTCGAGCACGACGCCGTTTTTGAAGAGAATAATCGTAGGGATGCCGCGCACACCGTACTTGGCGGGGGTTGCCTGGTTCTCGTCGACATTAACCTTGCCGATTTTGACTTTCCCGGCATATTCAGCAGCAATGGTATCAATAAGCGGGGCAATCGCCTTGCAGGGTGCGCACCAAGTAGCCCAAAAATCAACGAGTACCGGAATGTCGGACTGCAATACCTCACTGTCAAAATTTGCATCGGTAAATGCGAGCACGTTTTCACTTGCCATCTTTTGTTCTCCTTTGAATGCATAGTAACTGCCTTGAGATGATATACGAGACAGTGAAAAAATCAAGAGCAAACTCGGCGGGCTGCATCTGTTGAAATAGCAGCAAGAGGAGAGTATGATGCCAGTTTATGGAGGAACGGCATGGTGACGCTGGCGCTTAACATACAAATGCACGGCAAGGAGGCGGTTGTCATCGGCGGCGGTACTGTCGCCCTGCGCAAGCTCCGCACCCTGTTGGCAGCCGGTGTTTCGATCACGGTCGTGGCGATGGATATCAGGCCTGAAATTGTTGCGCTCGCCGAGGCGGGCGCTCTTGCGGTCAGGATAGGGAGCTACGAGTTGGCAGATCTGGACGACGCGTTCCTTGCGATCGCTGCCACTGACAATGCCATGGTAAACAAGCGGATTGCATCTGATGCGCGTGAGCGGGGGATTCTTGTCGCTGTCGCCGATAGCCCGGCAGAGGGAGACTGCACTTTCCCGGCACTGCTGCGGCACGGCGATCTTGAAATAGCCGTCTCGACAGGTGGGTGCTGCCCGGCTTTTGCAGCTGATGTG
>JAQTXD010000040.1:8532-31413 GCA_028688955.1 Desulfuromonadaceae bacterium | reverse complement strand
TTTGTGTTATTTGGGATATTGGAGGGGATAGCGATGCGGCAAGTCGATAAAAATTAGTTATTTCGGGTGGTTGTGTGTGACAAACTCTTTTACAACCACCCGTGACAAACTCTTTTGCAAATCGACACTTTGATTGAATGGGGGAGATAACATTATGGTTATCCCCCCATATTTACTTTTTGACAGATTTCCTTGGGCGTCATGCAATATGCCACGATTACCCAATAGAGAAACACGGTCTACAGAAACGACCAGCTCCCCAAAAGGAGTAATATTGACTCGTTCAACTTGCTGCATATTGACGTGTCTTCCCATGTGTTGCCATTTTAAGGCTACTATACAATTACTATACAATTGGGGCAAAAAAGGCATGAAAAAAGGGGCTAGCTTTTTGAGCTAACCCCTTGTAATCATTATGGAGCGGGAAACGAGATTCGAACTCGCGACCTCAACCTTGGGAAGGTTGCACTCTACCACTGAGTTATTCCCGCCTATACCACTTGAAAAAAATGAGTCTGATACCATATTCTGGGTGATCAGACTCTCCATGATATCTCTACAGCTACGTCATCGCCGGCGACTGTTTTTATAATAATTATCTGCTGGTTGTCAAGTCAGAATACATTGCCATGGCAGATAATGTTATAGCGGACAGCACCTAATCAACATATTGGATAGATACGTACACTATTAAATTGCCGAAACTTGTTGACCATCGAGGTGATATTGTACACACTGCCGAGAATCTCGGCGTAATTTGATGGTGTGAATGCCCTTACATCCAGAGGCATATTCTCCGTTTCGTGCAATGAAATCGATTTTTGAGTAGTACCTGAAGATAGATACAGTCAAATACATTGTCAGGAGATTACCATGGAAACATCAACTGAGTTCAAAGCGCTGATCGTTGAAAAGACCCCGGACAAACAATTTGTACGTGAAATTCGACAACGGAAAATATCCGACCTCCCACCAGGTGATCTGGTAGTGCGGGTACATTATTCCTCGCTCAATTTCAAGGATGCACTTTCTGCCACCGGACATCCGGGAGTCACACGTGGATTCCCACATACCCCCGGAATAGACGCTGCCGGCGAAGTGGTTTCGTGCGATAACGGGACGTTCGTTCCCGGTGATATGGTCATCGTAACCGGATATGATCTCGGGATGGAGACTGATGGGGGGTGGGGAGAGTACATACGGATACCGGCTGCGTGGGCGGTGCGTATTCCTGCCGGATTAACGCTGCGCGAGAGCATGGTGATCGGCACTGCCGGCTTTACAGCGGCACTATCGGTGCTCAAGCTGGTGAATGCCGGGGTAACTCCCTCAAACGGCAACATTCTGGTCACCGGTGCAACCGGTGGCGTCGGCAGCATGGCTGTCTCAATTCTAAGTCGTGCGGGGTATCGGGTGGTAGCAGCCACCGGGTCGATTCACGACGAGCCATTTCTTCGCACCATTGGTGCGGCAGAGGTTATACCCCGAGAGCAGGTCACAGAGGGTGGAGATCGCCCGATGTTGAAAGAGCGATGGGCAGGTGTGGTCGATGTGGTTGGAGGAGATACCCTCTCGGCAGCGATCAAGTCAACCCGGTACGGTGGAGTTGTTACCTGTTGCGGCCTTGTCGGTTCCATAGACCTTAATATGAATGTATACCCGTTCATTCTCCGCGGGGTGAGTCTCATCGGTATCGATTCGTCCTGCTGCCCGAGCGCTATCCGTCTGCAGGCATGGGAAAAACTGTCTGGTGACTGGAAACCGGAACACATGGGAGAGGTGGTTACAGAGATTCAATTGGAAGGTTTGGAAGAAAAAATTCAGGCCATTCTGCATGGTGGAATTCGCGGCAGAGTCATCGTAAAACTGCCATAACGCAGCCCGATTAGTGAGAGAAATTATGAAAAAATCCGTTGGAGCAAAAACGCTGCTGTTTCCTACACCGGTTATGATGGTCGGAACCTATGACCAATCCGGCATGCCCAATCTGATGAGCGCTGCCTGGGGTGGAATCTGCTGTTCAGAACCACCATGTATTGCCGTTTCCCTGCGTAAAGCACGCTATTCATACAACAGTATCGTAGAGCGCAAAGCCTTTACCGTTGGAATTGCTTGTGAAGAGAAGATGGCAGAGGCAGATTATGTTGGCATCACCTCAGGCCGCGATGGTAACAAGTTTGTTGCCTGCGGATTGACCTCTGTTGCAAGCGAAGTAGTGGATGCTCCTTATGCAGCGGAGTTCCCGGTAGTTCTGGAGTGCCGACTGCTGCACACAATTGAAATCGGAGTACATACCCAGTTCATCGGTGAAATAATCGATGTCAAGGCAGATGCCAACATATTCAGTGACGATGGCCTCCTTGACATCATGAAGGTCAGGCCACTCGTATATGACGTTTCCCACAAGGGATACCACGGTGTCGGTCCGTTATTGGGAAAAGCCTATGCTGTTGGAACATCGAAAGGAAAGTAATGTCAAACATAACCGTGATAGCAAAAATCCTCGCAAAAGAAGGTTCAGTGGAAGACGTCAAGGGAGAATTGCTCAAGCTCATCACTCCTACCAGAGAAGAGAAGGGATGTATTGAGTACATTCTTCATCAGGACTCGGAAGATCCTGCACTATTCATCTTTTACGAAACCTGGGATAGTCTTGATTCTCTTGAAAAGCATATGAAGTCTGCCCATTTTATCCAGTACGTAACTGCCGTCAGCAGCATGATCGGAGACAAGGTTGTTCACAAAATGACCAAAATTGCATAGACACGGGGCAGCAACCCGATTTTGAAACAACCGGTGCTGATCGGTCATATGCGTAAGAAAAGGATTAAATAAGAGTTGCATCAATGAATGAGTATCTATGGGTATGTTACCAAACGTGACCTGACCTCATGGGGCAGTTTTCTGTTCATGGGGCTGATAGGAGTGGTGATCGCCTCGGTTGTAAATATCTTTGTCGCAGCAGCACAGTTTCCTGGGTTGTTTCCGGCATTGGTGTGATTGTTTTCACCGCGCTTACCGCTTACGACACCTGGAAAATCAAAGCATTAGCGCACATGGGAACCGAGGGGGAAAAGCCGGCCATCCTTGGCGCGCTGACTCTTTATCTCGACTTCATCAATCTGTTTCTCATGTTGCTCAGGTTCACCGGCAACCGGCGTTAGTTCTTCAGGTATTACGTTACAGAAGGCAAAAGTCCGGGGTGGCGCTGACGAGATCGGATCGTCTGCACCACCCCATATTTATTTCCCCTTAACGCGTCATGGTGTCCGGGGTGAAGTCAACGGAATAGTTTCACCGATTGACAAGTGTCATCATTGCTTCCGGATAACGCCCTCCTGCAGCCGCATTTTTGGGGAACGCCAAATCGATCTCGGCCATTTCGTCCTCACAGACATCCACTGCACCTGCTGAAATATTTTCGTCCAGGTATTTACTTCGCTTGGTCCCCGGTATCGGTACAATATCATCCCCCTGTGCCAGTACCCAAGCCAAAGCGAGCTGTCCGGGAGTGACTCCCTTCCGCCCGGCAATTTCCTTGATCCGTTCCACCAGCTCCAGGTTTTTCATAAAATTGTCACCCTGAAAACGGGGGGTATTGCGGCGGTAGTCATCGACCGCAAAATCATCGGGACTGTTCAGTTGACCGGTAAGAAACCCGCGCCCCAGAGGGCTGTACGCCACAAAACCAATCCCCAGTTCACGAACCGTCGGTAATACGTCATCTTCCGGGTCCCGGGACCAGAGGGAATATTCCCCTTGCAGTGCCGTTATCGGATGGACGGCGTGGGCACGACGGATAGTCGATGTGCTCGCCTCGGACAGGCCGAGATAGAGCACCTTTCCGGCGGACACCAGATCCGCCATGGCACCGACTGTTTCCTCTATTGGCACATCAGTATCAACCCGATGCTGGTAATAGAGATCGACATGATCCACCCCCAACCGCTTCAAAGAGGCATCACATGCCGATCGGACATATTCCGGACGACCATTGATGCCACGATAATTTGGGTCACCAGTGCGAACAATACCAAACTTCGTCGCAATGACGGTCTGGTTCCTCTTTCCCTTTATTGCCCTGCCCACCAGTTCCTCATTGGTAAAAGGACCATATGCATCCGAGGTGTCTAATAAATTCACTCCCATGTCAAGGGCGTGGTGGATTGTGGAAATAGATTCTGCATCATTGCGCCTGCCGTAAAAATCAGACATTCCCATGCACCCCAAACCTTGAGCCGATACAATCAGCCCCTCTTTTCCCAACTGTCTCAGTTTCATATTATGATCCTCCATTTGTTACGGGGGCAGCATACCGCTCTCTAGAATGACTCTGCAGGGGGGTGCCGCTATGCTTCCGGAGTATGTTCCGCTGCGGCGATATCCATGAGGTAGAGACGGATATCAACGGAGTATTTTTCCTTAAATGTGCTTACCAATGCCAGAACCCCGTCTAGAATTTCTTTTGCCAACTCCTTTTCCGTTGAGGAACGTGGTGCATTTTTCCGGGCAAATATAGAAATACGTATATCTGAACCAACGTCACGTGGGCTTGCCTGGGAAAATTCAAGAGAAACATTCTCCGGCTTGACAAGTGCCACATTCCCTCCAGGTACCTCCATCACGTTTGCAATGATAACCGGTAATTCCTGTGCAAGCCCATCCAGCACACTATCCTTGACAGTTGCCTTGTTGATAATTAATGCGTTCATTGATGACTCCTCCCTTTTTCTTTACAAGTAATTTTTCCAGATATATGTACGGGCAAGAGCGTACGTTTTGGCATTTCAACGGAATGATTTACCGTTATTTCTGCGTATCACTGTCGCTAAGCATCTTGCTCCTGACGCTGTTTACCTTTTCTTCCATGGTTTGATCCCTATCAGTGCGCGTTCCCAGCTTGACGGTGGTTGTAATGCGCGGCGCACCCATGTCATGCATTTTTTCATGGCAGCGTTTGATTGCAGCAAATACATCATCCCATTCACCTTCAATGTTAGTTCCATATGAATGAAGAGCGATCTTAAGTCCCGCAGCCGCCAGAATCTTTTCGCATTCCACTATGTACGTGGAAAGTGATACCCCTACCCCAATCGGTACAACGCATAAATCAACCAGAACTTTCATATATATCCTTTCATTTTGCGGAGATTTCAACCGGCTTTTAAAAATCAGAATACGCAAAAAGGGTTTAACCGTTAACGGCTAAACCCTTGAGTTTGTTGGCTCCCCTTCGCGGACTCGAACCACGGACAAGGTGATTAACAGTCACCTGCTCTACCAACTGAGCTAAAGGGGAATATGTCCATCAAAAACGTCCTGCTATCTATCATGTGATGGCCAAAAATGTCAACCATATTTTATTCAGACACCACAAAAAAACGTACATCAAGCACCCGACATGGTCATCCTATTCGCGTTTGCAGGTCAGCATCCTTCTGTTCCAGCTCTCTATCCATCTCAACTCGATATCGCACCAGTGACTCAGCCAACAACGGTTCTGTAAGCGCCAGAATCTGTACGGCAAACAGACCGGCATTTTTTGCCCCGGCCTTGCCGATCGCCATAGTAGCCACCGGTATACCACCCGGCATCTGGACTGTCGCATACAGTGCATCCACCCCATTCAATGCGCCTCCCGGCATCGGCACGCCGATAACCGGAAGTATGGTTTTCGATGCAACGACTCCGGCAAGATGGGCAGCCATTCCGGCCCCGGCAATGATTATTTTAACACCTCTCCCTGCCGATTCGGATGCAAGAGCCAGAGTCCGAACCGGAGAGCGGTGTGCTGATGAGATCCGCATTTCATAGGGAATGCTGAACAAATCAAGAATATCTGCGGCTTCCTGCATAACGGGAAGATCTGTATCACTTCCCATCATAAGGAGTACGAGCGGGGACGCTTTCATTTTTTCACCTCCAGGTTCTGTCGTCATACGCTCTCAGACCGTTCAAGTGCCTTTTTGCCAATATCGCTGCGATACTGGACTCCCGGCCAGGAAATCCGTTTCACACCCTGGTATGCCAGAGTAATTGCATCCTTGACCGTTGTTCCAAGAGCGGTAACCCCGAGAACCCTGCCGCCGTTTACAACACAGGTGTCATCTTTTGCAGTTGTGCCCGCGTGAAATACGTACAGATCATCCAGCTTTGCAGCCAGATCCAGACCGGTAATAACATCACCCTTCCGGTAATCGCCCGGATATCCCTCCGACGCCATGACAACACAGACAGCCGCCTTGTCGTGCCACTCGAGAGCCAATTCACCCAGATCACCATCTGCAACGGCGAGCAGGACAGGGACAATATCCGATTTCATTCGCATCAGCAGAGGCTGGCACTCCGGATCACCAAAACGGGCATTAAACTCCAGGGTTTTAACCTCGCCATCCTTCACCATCAGACCTGCGTACAGCACGCCGCGATACAGGCGGCCTTCGGCGGCCATGCCGTCCACGGTCGGACGGATTACCTGCTTCATCGCTTTATCATGAATAGCCTGCGTCACCACCGGTGCGGGTGAATAGGCACCCATGCCGCCGGTGTTCGGCCCCTGGTCGCCATCAAATACCGCTTTATGGTCCTGTGCGCTGGCAAGTGGAATGACTTTTTTTCCATCGGTAATGACCAGAAACGAAGCTTCCTCACCGGTAAGAAATTCCTCGATGACAACCCGCGAACCGGCGCTGCCGAAGGCGTTTCCGCTCAGCATGTCGCGGACCGCAGAAACAGCTTCTTCACAGGTCTGGGCAATGATGACTCCTTTTCCGGCGGCCAAACCGTCAGCCTTGACCACAATCGGTGCGCCAGTGCGGGTTATAAACTCTTCCGCCTCTGCCTGATCGGTAAACACGCCGTACGCAGCGGTAGGGACATTGTACTTTTTCATGAGATCTTTCGAAAAAGCCTTGCTTCCTTCAATAAACGCAGCATTTTGCGACGGCCCGAACACCTTGAGTCCGTGCGCTTCAAACAGATCGACAATTCCCAGCGACAGTGGCTGTTCAGGACCGACAACCGTCAGATCAATCCTGTTCTCATAGGCAAACGCCAGCAGCTTGTCCAGCTGGTCAACGGCTATCGGCAGATTTTCAGCCAGGGCTGCTGTACCCGGATTACCCGGCGCACAGTAGAGTTTTGTTACGAGCGGCGACTGGGCAATTTTCCAGACTAACGCATGTTCGCGACCACCACCGCCGATTACAAGAATTTTCATATGGAGACACCTCTCACGTCTGTTTTCAATTAATGGCGGAAGTGCCGCATGGTGGTGAATACCATGGCTATCCCATGTTCATTGGCGGCTTTGATAACCTCTTCATCGCGTACACTGCCACCGGTCTGGATAATTGCGGTTACTCCCGCCTCCGCCGCAGCATCAACTCCATCCCGGAACGGGAAGAACGCATCAGAAGCGAGCACCGTTCCCTGAGTCGGCAGTAACGCTTTCTGGACAGCAATCTTGGAGGAATCGACCCGAGACATCTGGCCGGCGCCGATGCCGACGGTCTGGTCACAATTCGAGAATACAATGGCATTTGACTTGACGTGCTTGCAGACGCGCCAGGCGAAATCAAGCGCCTCGTACTCCATGGCGGTCGGTGTACGCTCCGTCACAACACGGCAATCACGTGCTGCCACCATCCCCAGGTCCCGTCCCTGCAGCAGCATGCCGCCGGTAACGCGCTTCAGGTCAAAGCCTCCGGCCATATACCTGTCAAGAAGCGGCACCTGCATGACCCTGACATTTTTCTTTGCGGTAAATATGGCCAGAGCTTCTTCACTGTATCCGGGAGCGATAACCGCTTCCAGAAAAGTTGAAGTCAGTTCTTTCGCGGTTTCCGCATCGACCATACGATTAAACCCGACAATACCGCCGAATGCCGAGACAGGATCGCATTCACGAGCCTTGAGATAGGCGGTCAGAGGTGAATCTGCCAGAGCGGCACCACAGGGGTTCGTATGTTTGATGATGACAGCGGCGCTCTTTTCGAACTCTTTGACTGTCTCAATGGCAGCATCCAGGTCGATGATATTATTGAATGACAGCTCCTTTCCCTGCAGTTGCACGGCATTTGAGACACACGGTTCAGTGATCGTATTCTCCACATAAAATGCCGCCGTCTGATGTGGATTTTCACCATAGCGAAGATCCTGAGCTTTTTTAACCTGCAGGGTAAATGTGGGAGGAAACTCCTGAACGTCCGGGGTCAGCCGTGCCCCGAGATAGTTGGAAATAGCGCCGTCATAGGCGGCAGTGTGCTGAAACACCTTCACAGAAAGGGCAAAGTTGGTTGTCTTGGAAACCGAACCCGCTGACGCTTTCATCTCTTCAAGCACCCGCCCATAATCGGCACTGTCAACCAGTACGGTGACATCCGGGTAATTCTTGGCTGCCGAGCGAAGCATGGTCGGTCCGCCAATATCAATATTTTCAATGGCATCTTCCAGATGGCACCCTTCCTTGGCAATTGTTGCCTCAAAAGGGTACAGGTTGACGACCACCATGTCGATATTCTCTATGCCATGCTCTTTCATTTTGGCGACATGCTCCGGATTCGAGCGCATCCCCAGGAGGCCGCCATGCACCTTGGGATGCAGGGTTTTTACCCGGCCATCCAGCATTTCCGGGAAACCGGTAAACTCGGATACATCTTTAACGGTCAGCCCTGCCTCCCGCAGCAATTTTGCGGTGCCGCCGGTGGAAAGCAGTTCCACTCCAAAATCTGCCAGTTGTCGCGAAAACTCAATAACGCCATTCTTGTCCGAGACACTGATCAGTGCCCTGGTTATTTTTGCCATGCCCTACTCCTAACTGAAGTTGATTGACTGAAAAAGGGATTGCTTGTAGCACATTTTTACGTAAAATTCCAAATGTTTTCGGAACGTTTCCCGTTCAGAAGTTCTCCACAGTTACTTGAGATACACCCTCGGGACCCGTTTGCTGATACCGCAAAAAATTGCATACGGAATAGTATCAGCCCATGCCGCCAATTCTTCTGCATGAATAAAGTTACCGCAACCGTCCCCACCCATCAGTGTCACCGTATCTCCCACGGCTATGCCTTCAATTCCGGTCACATCCAGCATGATCCAGTCCATGCAGACGGTACCGGCAACTCTGGCCCGCTTGCCACGCACCAGAGCTTCACCCCGATTGGCGAGCGTACGGGGATATCCATCGGCATAGCCAACCGGTACGCTGGCGATCAGCGTACGCTGACCGGCGGTAAAACGACGCCCATAACTTATGGTAGTACCCGGTTCGACCCATTTGAGCATGGCAACACGACTTTTCAGATGCATCACCGGCGTAAGTTCGAGCTTTCCCTGAAAATCGGCAGATGGCAGGGCGCCATACAATGTAATACCAGGCCTGATCAGGTTGCACTCGGGAATATCCCTCAGTAACGCTGCTGCGCTGTTGGCAATATGAATGTAGCGTGGTTTGAAACCGGCCTTACGGGTTTCTGCCAGTGTCCAGGCAAATCGTTCTGCCTGTTGCCGGGTATAATACTGTCCGGATTCGTCCAGTTCATCGGCGCTGGCAAAGTGTGAGATCAGACCTTCAAGGACGATATGCGGCAGTTTTTTCAGCTCAGCGAGAAACCGGGGGACATCAGAATAGGGAACTCCCAGCCGGCCCATACCGGTGTCAACCTTGAGGTGCAGCTGCGCCTTGCGAAACAGCTTTCCGGTTGAAGCCGCCTGATTAAGGGCCTGCGCCTGTTCCAGCGAGAAAACCGTTGTCGAGATATTATAGCCGATACATTTTCGTTCCTGCCCGGGGTAGATGCCACCCAGCAGAAGAATCGGCTTATCGCTGCCGCTCTTGCGCAGTTGAATCCCTTCTGCCAGAAACGCAACGCCGAATGCGTTAACGCCAAAACTTTCCAGTTCGCGGCTAATATCCATAAAACCATGCCCATAGGCATCTGCTTTTACAACCGCCAAGATCTCGGTACGACGCGGTATTGACGAGCGGATCAGCTGATAGTTATGTTTCAGAGCAATGAGGTCTATCTCTGCATATGTCGGTCGGCCATCATACAAAATACGTTCACCTCGAATTCAGAATCATTGAGAATTCACACTTCTAGCCATGACGACCAGCATTACAGGATCAGCTTTTTCCGTGCAGCGGCCATGCAATGTCCCATATCGGAACCGGTGCGGCAAGCCAGTGCCGCCCGTGCCAACTTACGGCATGCGTCAAAGCTGTTACTGCGGATCGCCTGTTTGACGACCGGGATACTGGGGGCCGAAAGACTGAACTCCCGAATACCCATGCCGACAAGCATCAGCGCACACAGCGGGTCTGCGGCCATCTCCCCGCAGACTGACGCCTTTTTGCCCACCTTGTTGGCGGCATCGGCAACACGTTTGATGGAATGCAGAATCGCCGGATGGTACGGATCATAATACTGCCGGACACTGGCATTGGTGCGGTCGGCAGCCAGGGTATACTGAATCAGGTCGTTGGTACCAATGCTGACATAATCCACCTCCTGAATCAGAAAGTCGATAATCTGCACCGCAGCCGGCACCTCTACCATAATTCCGAAGGGAATGTAGCCGGGAACATCATGCCCCTGCCGCAGCAATTCATTTCTGACCGAGGTCAGTATTTCCCTGATCTGATGTATTTCATCCAGACTGCTGATGAGAGGAAACATGATTGTCGGGTTCCCGGCATGTGCCGCAAGCAGAATTCCGGCAAGCTGATCCTTGAAAATATCCTGTCGCTCCAGTGAAACCCGAATCGAGCGCCATCCCAGAAACGGGTTATCCTCATGCGGGTAGGGAAAATAGGAAAGTCCCTTGTCACCACCGATATCAAGAGTGCGAATGTTGACGGTCTGCCCGGGAAACCCCTCGAGAATTTTCCGATAAATGCCGGCCTGCTCGTCACGGGTCGGGAAAGAGGAGCGCGCCATATACGGAAACTCGGTACGATAGAGACCGACCCCTTCAGCTCCATGCTGATTGGCCACCCGCACATCGGAAATCAGGCCGATATTCGCACTCAGGGTTATGGCAACACCGTCGGTCGTAACCGCCGGCAGGTCACGGAGACCTTCCATCTCTTTCATTCGTACGGCGTGTTCCTGCTCAAGCCGGACGTATTCTTTCTTGATGGCTGCATTCGGGTTGAGGTACACGTGCCCCGAGGTTCCATCAACAATGATCTCGTCTTTGACGTTCGCAGCGGCCATGATGCCCAGCACACCGAGAACGGCCGGAATACCGAGTGATTTCGCCATAATGGCGGCGTGGGAATATGCATTACCCTTTTCGGTGACAATGCCGAGAATTTTGTTCGGGTCAAGCATCGCAAGGTTGGAGGGAAATATTTCATCCGCAACCAGTACCCTTTTTTCCTTCAGCTTCACCTCGTTCGAGTCATTTCCCTCGATTGCATCAATGACCCGTCGCCCGATATCCTCCATATCTGCGGAACGCTCGCGCAGATAGGGGTCTTCCATGGCAGAGAACGCCTGGATGTACATCTGCACCACATCATGAACTGAGCGACTGGCTCCCAATCCCTGTTCAATCAGGTCGGCTACCTTGGCAGAAAAACTCCGGTCTTCCAGAATCATCAAATGAGTATGGAATATTGCCGCGTCATCAGCCGAGAGGGTTTCGCTGACCCGCTTTTCCATATAAATGGTCTGTATCTTCGCCTTTTCAAGACCCTGATAGAACTTATGCTGCTCATCGTACGGCGTGCCGACTTTGGCAAGCTTGATGACTTTGACGTTAAAACGATCAAGGATGTATATTTTCCCTCGGCTGAAGCCGGCTGAAACCGGTGTCCCGGCCATCGTTTTTGACACGGAGGCTTTCTTCCCGCTCCCGACTGCGGGAGACGGCGTTTCACCTTCCGAACCTTTTCTGACTTTGGCAAGTTCCTTTTCGTACCAGGCCCGCTCCCGCTCTTTATGCTGAATGGAATCGAGCAGCCGTCCCGTATGGATAATACTGCCAATCTGAAAGGTAATCGTTCGCAGGATGCTGATTTCATCTTCGGTGAAGATACGCGGGTCCCTGGTCTGTACGACTATAACGCCGATGGGTACCTTATGTTCGAATAGCGGCAATCCGAGAAACGAAAGAAAGCGCTCCTCTTTTGCCTCCTTGAAATATTTGTAGCGCGGATGTGCCGGCGCGTTGTCGGTCATAACCATCGTGCGGGTTTCTACGGCAAGCCCGGTCAAACCCTCATGCGCCTTCATGGAAACACGGTTGACGGACGCTTTTGAAAGACCTTTTGTGGCCTTCAGGACAAGGGTCTCGCCATCACTTTCGAGCAGATAGATTGAGCAGACATCGCTCGACATACGCTTGGCTACCAGCGTAACGATATTGTCAAGCGTATCCTGCAGATCATGTGAATGCAGGATGATCGTGCTGATATCTTCAAGTATGCGCAGGCCGATTGATTGCTGGGATTCTTTCATTCGATTATACCTTCAGAGCTGAATTCATTGTTACCAAAGGAGTATGTATCACACTACCCCCAATGCCACCAGTGCCTTCCAGACCCCCAGAACTCCGAGCAGGGTTACCACTCCTCCCATGCAGCGCTGAAAAACACCGCGCCCCAGGGCGGATAAAGTGGAGGCAACCTGTCCGTACGCAAGAAGTACCGGAATGGTTCCGCAGCCAAATGCAAACATCATACTGCCACCCTTCAGGGCTGAACCGCTGGTTGCTGCAGAAATCAGGACACCATACACCAGTCCGCACGGCAAAAACCCCATCAGGAACCCGGTCGGAAGAGCGTTAAGAACAGATCCACCGGACTTCAACCGTGAAAGCCAGCCGTTGAGAAAGCCCCACCCTGAACCATCCAGAGATGAAATACCAAAGGAGCGCACACCAAGAAGAGTAAAAATTCCGATTGCAGTGACAAACAGGTTGGCGGCCAGAAACAGCCATCTGAACGCCGGTTTCAGTACGTCAACCGTCCCTGCCTGGGCAGCCAGTCCGACGAAGAGTCCGAGAAGACTGTAGGTGCAGATGCGCCCGACGTGATAGAGGAGATTATACAGGAGACGCTGCGCAGCACTTGCATTCCGATGTGAAAGAGACAGTGCGCTGACGATGCCGCCACACATGCCGAGACAGTGGCCGCTGCCGGCAAGTCCGGCAGAGAATGCCAACCAGATTTCCAGCATCCCCTCAGGTTTCCAGGGCGCCGATCAGGCTTTTGATATCGGCAACACCGTTGGCAACCAGCCAGGCTTCCATATCTTCGGCAATTTTTTGCGCCGCACCGGGATTGATAAAACTCGCGGTACCTACCTGAACGGCTGTTGCTCCCGCCAGCATGAATTCAAGGGCATCGACTGCGTTCATGATGCCGCCAATGCCGATAATCGGTACGGTAACCGCTTGAGCCACCTGCCACACCATGCGCAGGGCAATCGGCTTGATAGCCGGACCGGAAAAACCACCGGTGATGTTGGCCAGCACCGGGCGGCGTTTATTCAAATCAATGGCCATACCGGTGAGCGTATTGATCAGTGACAGCGCATCTGCACCGGCATCCTGACATGCTTTGGCCATCACGACCACGTCAGTCACGTTGGGTGACAGTTTGACAATCAGCGTTTTTTTCGTAACAGCACGGCACGCCGTGACGACTGATGCGGCACAGTCCGGGTCGGTACCGAAAACGATCCCCCCCTGTTTGACATTCGGACAGGAGATATTAACCTCCAACCCGGCAACTTCGGGGATTTCATCGAGTCGGCGGGCCATTTCAGCATATTCATCAACAGTACTGCCGAAGAAGTTGGCAATCGCCGGGGTGTTAACCGATCTGAAAGTGGGCACTTTTTTGGCGATAAAGGCTTCGATACCGACATTCTGCAGGCCGATGGCGTTCAGCATTCCGCCGGGAGTTTCAACGATGCGCGGTGTCGGGTTGCCGGCACGGGGTTTGAGCGAAAGGCCCTTGGTGACAAACGCACCAATCGATTCCATAGCGACATATTCGGCAAACTCTTCGCCGTAGCCGAAGGTGCCGGAGGCGGTCATAACCGGGTTGCGGAGCGGAATTCCGGCCAAATCAACGGTCATATCTGGTTTCATGTTCAATCCCTCCACTTCAGTTCGCCCGCTTCAAAAACCGGCCCTTCGGTACAGACACAGCGGAAATCCGGAGTTTCGGGGGAATGGGCATGTCCCGGTGCAACGCAGCCGAGACAGGCACCGACACCACACGCCATATATCCTTCCAGGGAAACCTGGCATGGGATATTCCGTTCGGCGGCTATTCCGGCAACAGCGGTCAGCATACCGTGGGGCCCGCAGGCAAAAATAGTCGCCCTCCCCTTCAGTTGATCCAGCCGGCGCAGCAGTGCTTCTGTCACCAGTCCGCATTCTCCCAGAGAACCATCTTCAGTGGCGGTGTAACACTCAACGCCCAGACGTTCGAATTCGGTAATACAGAGGATATCATCCCTGGTACGTCCGCCGGCAAACAGTCTGACTTTCGATTCCGTAACCAGTTCCCTGGCCAGCAGATAGAGCGGTGCCAACCCTACCCCGCCACCGACAATCAGCTTTTCCTCGCCCGGGTGACCAAGATCGAAGCCCTTTCCAAGCGGCCCAAGTATATCAAGCAGGTCGGAAGCGTGGAGCGTTGAAAGCATGGAGGTTCCCTTCCCCACCACCCGGTAGAGCATCTCCATATACGGCTGCGCAACGGCACCGCTCTGCACCGGAGTATAGATGCCGACGTCGAAAATACCGAATGGACGCCGCAGCAACGGATCGATCGCGCCATTGACACGCACCATAACAAACTGACCGGGCCTGGCCGAGCCGCATTCGGGTGGAGCGGTCATACGCATCCGCCAATAGCCGGGCGAAACCTCCACATTGGAAAGAATCAGAGCGGTAAACTGCATAACGGGTTCTCCTTGAGTGGTTTTTCCATCAGAATCGCGTCTTCGACCCCTTCATAATAGAGTGCACGAACACCGGTACGGGTGAAACCCAGATTTTCGTAGAGAGATATGGCACGGCGGTTCGAGGCCCGAACTTCCAGCGCCATGACATCTGCGCCCTTTTCGATCCCCAACTGCAGTGCATGTCCCATCAGGATCCGGGCAATCCCTTTCCCCCGTTGTTCCGGTTCAACAGCAATATTCAGAATCTGCGCTTCTTCGAACAGCGACATCATGCAGACATATCCGACCACGCGCCCATTTTCTACAGCTACGAACGGCCATGAATAGTTGGCTTCGATCTCGTGACAAAAATGATCCCGCTGCCAGGGGACAGGATTGGAGGCTGCCTCAATCTTCAGGACGGCATCAATATCTGCCCCTCCCAGTGCACGTACAAAAATTGTCGAATCTGTTTTCATGGCGCGACATAATAAGCAAAGCGACAGCTCTTGTAAACGCTTTAAACTCGCATTCTGTATTGACAGCATACATATTATATGCATTATTACAATATTCATACTTACGAGGTACGGAACTATGTACGACATTGAAAATAGCGTCGGATTTCTGCTTTCAAAAGCCTACCAGTGCGGGTGGGCTATTATGAGAGAAGAGATAGAGCCATATGATCTCACTCCGCCGCAATTTGCGCTGCTCTCTTTTCTCTGGCAGCAGGACGGCATGACCCAGGTCGAATTATCAGAAAAGGGCCAGATCGACCGCTCCACCGTCGGCGGCCTCATTGACAGGCTTGAGCGAAACGGTCTGCTTGAACGGCGACAGCACCCGCAGGACCGTCGGGCATACAAGATCTATCTTACGGTGCAGGGCAAAGCCATGGAGACCACGCTGTCTGCCTGTGCCGACCGCGCCTTGAAGCGCTTTACCTCCGGCCTGAGCGAAGATGAGATCACTGAACTGAAACGGATGTTGGTGATTTTACGTGGTGAGCGGAGGGTCTATGAACTTCCTTCATGTTAGTTGCACAGTCGGCATCTTCCTCATCCTGGCAACCTCGTCCTGGTGTTCACCACTTTCTCTGCAGGAATGTCTGCAACGTGCCCGGGACAACAACCCGGCTCTGAAAGGTGCCGCGTGGGACAGCCGTATTGCCGGGGAAAACAGTCGATTGGCACAGGCATCGGTATACCCGCGGGTCGATGCCCAGGCCGGGTATACGGTGCTGGCGGCACCGCAAGCGGTAAAGATGGCCGGCGTCACGGCAGAGACGCAGGAACCGGATTTTGCGTTTGCCGGGATCGCCGCCAGCTATACACTCTATGACTTCGGACGGCGGAATGCCCGGATTCAGCAGGCAGGCGCACTCACCGAAGCCGCTTCACAAGGTTTTCTGTTTGCCAGGAGTGATGTGTCACTTCAGGTGATAGAGGCGTATTTCAGAATACTTGAAGCTGACAGACTGATTCAGGCCGCTACGGAGGAGGTGGCACAGATAACCGAGCATCGCCGTATCGCGCAGGTACTTTTGGAGGAAGGTGTCGTTACCCGAAATGACGTTCTTCAGGCAGACGTACGACTCGCCTCCGCAGTGCAGAAGCGATTGGCGACAATCAATCTTCGTGAAAACGGCTGGCTGCTGCTTAATTTTCTTACCGGGAGTGTACCGGGTTTCCGGAGTGAGCTGAATGACACAACGCCTGAAAGCGGGTCTGATAAGGGCGTATCACACCCGTCCGATACTCCGGCCAACCGCCATGACGTCAAAGCTCAGCAGTATCTCCTGGATGCACAGGAATTCGAAGTGCGCGGTAGCAGAGAGAATTATCTGCCGGAAATTTACACCCGCCTGGGTATAGATTTTGTGCAGAACGACAAGGTGCGTGAACAGGCGATTTACTCGGCAACGCTTGGTATTCGCATCAATCTGTTCGACGGTTTTGCATCTGATGCTGCACACCAGAAGGCCGTCAGTAGTCGTTCAAAGCAGCAGGAGGCCCTCAGGCTTACGGAGCAGCGAGCGCAACTCGAAATAGCAACCGCCCGCAACGATGCAGATGTCGCACAGAAACGTATTGCCGTTTCCGAAGCGGCAATTCGTCAAAGCGAGGAAAATCTTCGAATTAACAGGGAGCGTTATCAGGAGCGGGTCGGTATCGCCTCGGAAGTACTCGATGCCCAGACACTGGTGACACAGACAAAAGCTGAGTATTACCGGGCGCTCTATGAGCATCAGACCGCCACAGCCCGCCTGCAGCATGCGCTGGGTGGGCTGTAACATAACAGACGTATAACGGGGAGGATATATGGAAGAAACATCAGCAGAACCGGCAGTGCCAACAGAACCAGACTCGACCGAGCCTTTGCCAGAGAGAAAGCCGGGCACCCGGAAACGGACAAAAGCACTGCTTATCCTGCTGACCGTCTGTGCTGCCGGAGGATGGTTCGGCATCAGACTGTTCATCTCCGGCAGTACCAATATCGAAACCGACAATGCCTTTATTGAAGCCCGCGTTGTCCCGGTTTCTGCAAAGGTCTCCGGAACCGTTGCGCGCGTTCTTGTGAAAGATAATCAGTTCGTCAAACAGGGTGACCTGCTGCTGGAAATCGATGAACGCGACTATCAGCTGCAGAGGGCGAAGGCTGCAGCCGGCGTCGGCATTGCCGAAAACGAAAGCGGCGGAGAACAGGTAAAGGTGGAAGGTGCCCGTGCGGCCCTGCAATCGGCCAGAGCACGCTTTGACCAGGCGGTTACGGATCAGACACGGGCTGAAAACCTGTTCCGTCGCGACGTATTGCCAAAAGAGCAACTTGATCGCACCATCACCGCACGACGTGTGGCTGAAGCACAGCAGAAAGAAGCCGAGGAATCGCTCAGGCGCATGCAGGCTGAAGCCGGCCTGGCGATCAAAGCCGGCATTAACGCAAAAATACGTGAGCGCAAAGCCCAACTGGGTGAGGCAGAGCTGCAACTGTCCTACACAAAAATCTACGCGCCACGGGATGGCTACATCACCCGAAAATCGGTCGAGACAGGCGTCAACATCCAGGCCGGTCAGCCGCTGATGGCACTTGTACCGCTGCAGGATGCCTGGATAACCGCCAACTACAAGGAACGCCAGCTTACCTGGATGAAACCGGGGCAAAAAGTCGAGTTTTCAGTCGATGCATACCCTGGCAGGACTTTCAGCGGTACACTGGACAGCATAATGGCCGGTACCGGGTCAGCATTTTCACTGTTGCCGCCCGAAAATGCCACAGGAAATTATGTAAAGGTAGTCCAGCGGATACCGGTAAAAATCACCATTGACAGAAACTCCGACCCGGAACATTTGCTGCGTGTCGGCATGAGCGTAGTCCCGGTCGTATTGACCGGCAGGTCCACAGGCGATGTATTCAGAGAATTGAATCCGTTCAGGTGAGTGATGACAAGACCGTAAATAAGTGGCTGATTACTGTCACCGTTATGCTTCCTGCCATCATGGAAATCATTGACACCTCGGTTGCCAACGTTGCCCTGCCGCATATGCAGGGAAGCCTCAACGCCGGTACGGATGAAGTGACCTGGGTACTGACCTCCTATCTCGTTGCCAACGCGGTTGTACTCCCCATGACCGGCTGGCTGGCGCGGGTATTCGGCCGCAAGCGGTTTCTCATGACCTGCATCGTGCTGTTCACCCTGGCATCGCTCCTCTGCGGCGCCGCACCAAACCTGGCGTCGCTGATATTTTTCCGCATTCTCCAGGGCGCTGCCGGAGGCGCCCTCATCCCGATCAGCCAGGCAATCCTGATGGAAACATTTCCGCCGCACCAACGCGGCATGGCAATGGCGATTTTCGGAGTCGGCGCCATGTTCGGCCCGATTGTCGGCCCCGCGCTGGGTGGATGGATTACCGATAATATGAGCTGGCGCTGGATCTTTTACATCAATCTGCCGGTTGGTATCATCGCCATGATCATGTGCGCCTTCTTTATCTTTGATCCGGATTATCTGCGCGATAAAACCAGGACGATTATCATTGACTACTGGGGGCTGTTTTTACTGGTGGCCAGTATGGGTTCACTGCAGGTTGTGCTTGATAAGGGACAGCAGGAGGACTGGTTCAATTCATCGTTCATAATCGGCTTCAGTATCGTCACCGTGGTCTCGTTGATCGCACTCATCTGGGTCGAATTAGCCCACGAACACCCGATCATCAATCTGCGCCTCTTCAAAAACGTGTCATTTTCGGCGGGCAATCTGATAATGTTTGTCGTCGGTTTTGCCCTCTACAGTTCAATCATGCTGATCCCGCTTTTTCTGCAGACATTAATGGGGTACTCAGCCACAGATGCCGGCATGGTCATGGCTCCCGGCGGCATCGCGACACTGATCACCATGCCGCTGGTCGGTGCGGCACTGGCAAAACGGGACGGCAGGAAAATTGTATTTTTCGGGCTGCTGCTTGGAGCAACATCAATGTTCATCATGCAGGGCCTGAACCTTCAGGGTGCCTTCTGGAACTACACCTGGCCGCGCATTGTCCTCGGGTTCGGGCTGGCGATGATCTTTGTGCCGCTGACGACCGTCACCCTTGCTTCCATTTCCCGGGAGGAGATGGGCAATGCAACCGGTCTGTTCAGCCTGTTGCGCAACATTGGCGGCAGCGTCGGCATCGCTATGGCCGCCACCCTGCTGACGCGCTATCAGCAGTTTTATCAGACGAGCCTCGGTGCCTACGTCAATCCATACAACCCGATTTGGCAGACGCGCTACGAAAGTTTGAAGCAGTCTCTGATCACGAAAGGGATTGTGGTCTCCCAGGCTGATTCCTCGGCACTCGGCTTGATGTACGGTGCCGTGAGGCGCCAGGCCGGCGCCCTGGCTTTTAATCGCATTTTTTTCATAATCGGTCTTGCCTTCCTGGTGATCATCCCGCTGTTGTTCCTGCTTAAACGACCGTCCCACTCCTCAGATTAATTGTGGCATGAGTCACGACTCCCGCCAAAGACACCATCCGAGTAATAACTATGAAGTACGTTAAGATCAGTAATATACCTATTCCACATGAAATAATTGTATAAACCACTTGTTTTTCGTTAATAATCAAGTACCTTTCGTATTACTACCGTTATTTTACTGAAATGCATCATTTTAGTTCTGCTGGCAGCGTGGCGGTAGAATGCCCGCACAGCAGTCCCTCTTGAATGGAGTTTGCCTTGAGTCCAATCACACGTGGTCACGGGACGGCGATCAGACATAGCCTGAAACTGCGCCTTACCGTTATTATTGGAGCCCTGGCACTGTTTACCACTCTTATGCTCAGCAATCTGGTAGGCAGATATGCCCGACAGCAGATCGAGTCCGACAAAGGAAGCCTGTTACGTGAAGTCGCGGTTCAGATGGCTAACCGCCTGAATCAGGATATGAATTCCCGCGCCCAGGAGATTCAGTTTCTTGCGGCGCTTCAGCAAATGCGCAACTCGTCAACACCTCCGATTGAGAAGCAACGACTTTTTGAACAGGTGCAGCGCTCCTATCCACATTATGCCTGGATCGGTATGACCGATACTGCCGGAAAAGTCGATGCAAGTACTGACGGCCTGTTAGTAGGCAAAGACGTATCAAAGAGGGAATGGTTCATTGAAGGCAAGAAGCGGCTGCACTTTGTAAATGCCCATGACGCCTTCCTCCTGGCAAAGATGGTACCAAAACCCCGCTGGGACGACCTTCCATTACGCCTGATTGATGTGTCAACCCCGGTATACGACAACAGCGGGGAGTTCCTGGGCGTTATCTGCGGTCACCTGAGCTTCGACTGGGCCTTTGAGGTCCGGGAGCGCCTTCTTGCCAACATGACTGACAACAATATCGAAATGCTGGTACTGAATCGGGAGGGACATGTCCTGATGGGGACACCGTCACTCCCATCTCTGAGCAAGGGACTGGAGCGGCTACAATCAATTACGCAGGCCCGGTCAAAACAGGTGGTACCGGTGACTGAACGGTGGCCGGATGGAATTACATACCTGACGGTTGCCGTAGCAGAGCCAGGTTTTCGCGATTATCCTGGAATGGGGTGGAGCGTGGTAACCCGCGAGAAGGTCGAATCTGCGTTTGTTCCTGCCAGAAGACTGCAGCAAACGGTAATCACGTTGGGAATTTTCAGTGCTACCCTCTTTGCCTGGCTGTTATGGCGAACCTTGAACCGCCAATTGAAACCGCTCGAAAAAGTAAGTCAGGCTGCAGAGCAGATCAGGTCCCACAATCTGTCCACCGTAATTCCGGACATCCCGGGTCAGGGTGAGATTGCCGTATTTGCCCAGTCCCTGACGTCCCTCGTTGGAGAACTGCAGGAACAGAATGAAGAACTTCGCCTTACCGGGCGTATCTTCGAGGAGAGTAGACAGGGGATACTGATAACCGATGCCCAGGGTATTATTCTGCGCGTCAACGCTGCGTTCTGTGAAATCACCAGATACCGCCCGGAAGAGGTCATCGGGCAGCGCCCGGCAATCCTCAGTTCAAAACGGCATGACAATCAGTTCTACAGCAGCATGTGGCACTCATTGACGACCTCCGGTGTCTGGAAGGGCGAGATATGGAACAGGAACAAAGACGGGGAAATATATCCGGAATGGCTGAGTATCAATGCACTCTTTGACAGTTTCGGAGAGCCAACGCATTACATCGGTCTATTCGACGACATTACCGAAAAGAAGGAATATGAGCAGAAACTACTGCACCTGGCCAACTATGATTCCTTGACAGAGTTGCCCAACCGTCATCTATTACTGCAGAAGATTCACGCTGCCATCAGTCAGGCTGATGCGTCCGAATCACATTTGGCAGTCCTGTTCACGGATCTGGACGAGTTCAAGAACATTAACGACGCTCTCGGGCACCCTGCGGGTGATCTGGTTCTTGCCGAAGTGGCGCGAAGGTTTCAGGCATGCACCGGGGCAGACGAACTTGTGGCCCGCTGGGGCGGTGATGAATTTGTCATAGTTGTACCCGGTGGAGACGGCGCCGCAGCCGTCAAAACGGCAACAATGCTTTTTGACTCCCTGACTCAGCCATTTATTATCGAACAGAAATCCTACCATCTCAGCGCCAGCATCGGCATTGTCCTTTTCCCTCAGGATAATCGGACCGTTGACGGGTTGCTCCGCTGTTCGGATGCCGCGATGTATCATGCCAAACAGAAAGGTAAAAACCGGTATTCGTTTTACGACATTTCAATGAACGACAAAATTGAGCAATTTCTGGAGATTGATGCGGGTCTTAGAAATGCCATCAAACGGAATGAGTTGCGCCTGCTGTTTCAGCCGCAATTCGACTGTACCGGCACCACCATTATTGCTCTGGAGGCACTCCTGCGTTGGCGCAACCCTGTTTTGGGAGATGTCTCACCGGCTATCTTTATACCGGTAGCTGAAGAAACCGGTCATATTTCTGTCCTCGGCCAGTGGGTAATTGAGCAGGCATTCATGGCGGGGAGGGCAATAGTTGAATACGGGTTGCCGCCGCTCCCGGTGTCCATCAACATTTCCGCCATGCAATTGCGGGAATCTGGCTTGGCCAAACTCATAATCGATCTGGCACGCCGCCATGGCGTTGCCCCCGCTTTGTGCAGGCTTGAGATCACGGAATCGATCCTCATGTCAGTGGATGCAGTTTCATCGGAAGTTCTGAGACAACTCCGCACGGCAGGGTTTTCGCTCTCTATTGATGACTTCGGGACCGGCTATTCCAGCTTGCAGGGCATCAGCATGTTGCAGCCCGATGAAATAAAAATCGATCAAAGTTTTATCAGGGACCTTGCCACGGATCAGACCAGTCGTAATATCGTCTCATTTACAATCAGTTTAGCGAAGGCCATGGGAATAGTGGTTGTCGCCGAAGGGGTGGAAACGCGTGAACAGATGGAACTGTTACGTCAACTGGGGGATGTGCGACTTCAGGGTTTCCTTC
>JAQTXD010000040.1:0-8522 GCA_028688955.1 Desulfuromonadaceae bacterium | reverse complement strand
CCCAATGCAGTTGAGCAACCTCATTGAAACAATCCGCACAAACAATACGCCCGATGGTGCATGAACACCCACACACCTTATTGGTCCATGTGCCCGCATTGAGCGGATCAGGCAGAAAAGTCAGCAAAGATAGCGTTTAAAACGCAATAGGGTACACCACCAACATAATGCAAAAGGATATTGTATCAACGATAGAAACTCACCAAATAAATCGAGCATAAAGAGAGAAATATTTCAAAGCAGCACTCTTTTGGCGTTGATTGTCATGGCTATCTTTGGATTTTTACTCTCGGCCCTTCTGTATTATTCCGAGTTAACCAAAGCGCGAGCCCTGATAGGCCGGACCAGTCATGGCGTAGCCCTTTTTATTGACGGCTATTTCACCGAAATAATCAATACTATCGAGGTTCTGGAAGAGAATAAGGAAATCAGGGATGCGATGGCGCTGGGAAATGATGCCCGGGAACGTATATTGGATGGATACCGGTCCATTACCAAAGCCAATAAGAATATCGCCTACATTTACTCGGGTTACGAAAACGGTCTGATGCTGATAAACGACTGGACTCCTCCTGATGGATTTATTCCGTCCACCCGCCCGTGGTATCGGGCAGCGATTGCAGACAAAAACGGCACCTCAATCGGCCTGCCCTATCAGGAGGTCAAAACAAAAGAATGGCTCGTGTCAACCAGCAGGGCGCTGAAACAGTCCGGCGGTGGATACGGAGGCGTAGTAGCTATTGATTGTTCAATCGATCAGATTATTAAATTTATCGCACATCACGACGAATACAAAACTGAAATCAGCTTTGTCGTAGACAGAAACGGAATAGTTATCATACATCCTGATCAGTCCATTTTGGGAACATCACTGCCGGAACTAACAAAAATATCTACACAAAAGAGTGAAGGAGTTTTACCGTACCGCAGTGGCAACGTGGATTATTTTGCCCATTACAGCCGTATCGCCTCAACCGGCTGGACCATTCTAACGGTGGTCGAAAAGAAAGAAATACTCCGCCCGATCATAGTGGAGGTGCTGTCTCTTGTCGGTCTGACCGGTGTCATCGCTCTGCTCCTGAGTTTTGTGCAGAGTATTCTGTTAAGCAGACGTTTGTCCCGTCCATTGGTTGAGCTTGGCAAGAAGATCAAGGCGACGATTGCAGGAGATGAGCAAAATGGCGCCGAATACACCTATCCAGACAACGAGATCGGGCTTATGGCCCGGGAAATCGGCCAGCTGGCAGCAAAAGAACTCACAGCAAAGGCAAACGAACTCCAGGTAAGCGAAGAGATCTATAAATCCATCCTGATGGCTTCGCCCGACGACATCACCATCGCAGACCTTTCAGGGAATGTCATTATGGTATCAGAGGCAGCAAATAGAATTTTCGGCTATGAAATCAGTGAGGGGCCCGGTATGTCGGTCATGGACTTTATTGTTCCAGAGGATCATGAACGGGCGCGAGCAAATATGGCGAAGATGATTTATGAAAATCATCATGGTCCCAATGAGTACCGCGCCGTCCGTAAAGACGGTTCGTGCTTTGACATCGAAGTCAACAATTCACTGGTTCGCGACCGCCAGGGAAATCCGGTTCAGATGGTTCTGATTGCCAGAGATATTACGAATCGTAAAAAAAACGAGCAACAGATCCAGGTTTTATTTCATCAACTTGAAATCGAAAGAGACCTCGCCCAGCGCAATTCGCTGACGGACAGCCTGACCGGCCTGTCCAACCGCAGGCTGTTTGACACGATGTTACAGACTGAATTTTCAAGACACAAAAGAACAGGCACGCACTTGTCACTGATCATGATTGACGTGGATCATTTCAAAAATTATAACGACTATTATGGTCATCTTGCTGGTGATGACTGCCTGCGGCAGATTGCCCGAACACTGAAGGTTGTGGTTGAACGTGGTACTGATAGTGTGGCCCGGTTCGGAGGAGAGGAATTTGTTGTCATACTGCCCGATACCAATCGTCGGGGAGCTGCTGTTCTGGCGGAGCAAATTGCTGAGTCCGTGCGGGCGCTTGCTTTGCCTCATGCAGCATCTGATACAGCCGGCTACGTTACAATCAGCCTCGGAGTTGCATCTGCTGCAGATCATGCACTAACCGATGGCAGCCAGCTTGTTGACCTTGCTGACCAGGCGATGTACCAGGCAAAAAACAGTGGACGCAACCGCTGCGTGGTCTTGACGTCGGCGGAATAAGGTAATTATACCTATCAAACGGAAGATTTTACGGATGAAGGCTATCCGAAATGAGGCAGTTTTTGTGAACTTAAAACTGAGCACACGAACCACCAGGGCCGAGTTGATCATTGAACTGCAAGAGATGCAGTTGATAGAAAAAGAATATCGAATGCTGCTTGATGAATCAAGTGACCCGATATTCGCCTTTTATCCCGATGGTCGATACCGTTATGTGAATCAGGCATTTGCAAACGGTGTGGGATGTGAACGTTCCAGCATCATCGGCAATAAAATATGGGATATTTTCTCCAGAGATGAAGCGGACAAGCGCTTTGCGCTGGTCAAGTGGGTATTTGAGCATGGGCAGACCAGAATTATCGAAGTTCGTTTACCACGGCCAGACGGGGATCGTTTTTATGTGACAACGGCCAAGCCGATAGCAGGCATCGATGGAACAGTGGCTTCCGTCATCTGTATTTCAAAGGACATTACAGATCGAAAAAAAGGTGAAAAGGAGCTTCAGGAGGGCAAAGATCTTCTGGCTGAAATAATTGAACTGAGCCCGATCTCCATGGCTATCGTCAGCATAGACGGCACAATTGAGCAGATAAATCGCCGGGCCATTGAAACGTTCGGGTATGTTCTGGACGACATTCCAACCATGGAGCGATGGTGGGTACAGGCATATCCTGATGAATCCTACCGAACCGAAGTACTCGCACGATGGATGGGGCTTGTCGGAAAAGCAATTGTTAAAAAGGGTGAAATCGAACGGAGCGAGTATCTGGTCACCTGCAAGGACGGTTCGGTTAAGACCACACTTATCTTTGGCATTATAGTTTCCGACAAAGTTTTTGTCATATTTGACGACATCACCGAACGCAAGCGTGCCGAAGAAGAGCGGCTGCAGTTGGAGCAGCAATTCCTGCAGGCACAAAAACTGGAGAGCCTCGGAATAATGGCGGGCGGCATTGCCCATGACTTCAACAACCTCCTGCAGACCATTCTCGGCAACATGGAACTGGCCGCAAGAGCCCTCCCACAGGACGCATCTGCGCATACATACATTACTCAGGCCTTGAACTCCGGCCAGGCTGCTGTCCATCTTACCAGTCTGATGCTTGCATATGTAGGCAGGGGGGCCATTGCCAAAAAGGATCTTGACCTGAATGAACTGGTCAGGGTAAATGCGGACATGCTGAAAACAACCGTCGGTTCAGCTGTATTGTTCGATCTGTCTCTCACACAGGATTTGCCAAAGATAATGGCGGATGAAGCTCAAGTTCAGCAGGTGGTCATGAATCTGCTGACCAATGCGGCAGAGTCCATTGAGAAACAACCGAGTTTTGTCAGGCTTACAACCGGCGTCCAGGACTGTGATCAAGCCTGTATGTCCACAAGCCTGCTTGACAAGAAACCGGAACCGGGGCGCTATGTATTTCTGGAGGTCAGCGATACCGGCTGCGGCATGAGTGCCGATACCATGAAACGTCTCTTTGATCCTTTCTTTACGACGAAATTTACCGGGCGCGGCTTAGGAATGTCGGCGGTAATGGGGATCATGAAGTCGCACAACGGCGCCTTGTTTGTTCAGAGTGAACTCGGCAAAGGAACCGTCTTCAGAGTATTGTTCCCCGCATCTGAAGTGATGCAGCCTGAGCTCTTACCGGACAGAATGACAACCCCGGCTGAAAACAGCACCGGTACGGAAAAACCTCTTTCAGGGGTGGCACTGGTGGTGGATGATGAAAAAAACGTTCTGCGGACATGTAAGAAGATGGTAGAGTTGTGCGGATTTACGGTAATTACCGCCCGTGACGGTATTGAGGCGGTGACCCGTTTCCGTGAACACGCTGAAGAGATCGATGTTGTCCTTCTGGATCTGACCATGCCGAATATGGATGGCATATCAGCTATGATCGAAATTTACAGCATCAGACCGAATGTCAGGCTTATCCTTTCCAGCGGTTTCAGCCGGGACGAACTGAGCAGCCGTATCAGCGGAAAGGCTCCGTCCGGCTTCATCCGCAAACCGTACAGTCTGACCGTGCTGGAGTCAGAGTTCCGGCGGGTCATGCTGGCGGAATAAACGCGTGACGAGATGGTTTGCTGCCCCGTATTGAGCAGTGGAGTAAAGAACATAACCGAAAGGATTGACTGCGTGAAGACGAACAATTCAACAAACTATCATTTTTTTATCCCTTACACGGTGCGCGTGGCAGATGTCAACTACGGCGGACATGTCTCCAACGCGGCGGTGTTGAGTTTTTTTCAGGACGCCCGTATCGCCTATCTCAAGCAGTTCGGTTATTCCGAGCTGGATATCGGCGGGTGCGGTATCATTCTGCCGGAGGCCCACGTCTGCTATCTGGCCGAGATGTTTCTCGGCGATGAGCTGCGCATCGGGGTACGCATCAGCGAACTTCGCAATTCAGCGTTTGTCATGGGCTACAGAATTGAGCGGGGCGATACTGTCACGGCCCAGGGCACCACCAATCTGGTGGCGTTTGACTATCAGCTTCGAAAACCGCGCCGCCTGCCAGACCCCTTTCGGGAGGCAGTGACGCTCTTTGAAAAGGTGGGGTGTGACGGAGAATCACTGCAGGAAAACTGAAATCAGCACAACAGAAGGGGTAATCGTGAAAAAGATAATGCATTTTCTGTCCACCAGAGACATGTTTGCCCGTCATACCGGCATAGAACTGCTTGATATAGGACCGGGGTGGGCAAAAGTCAGTATGAAGATTGAACCGCACCATTTTAATGCTGCCAAAACGGTTCACGGGGGCGCAATTTTTACACTGGCCGACTTTGCCTTCGCCGCAGCCTCAAACTCCCATGGAACGCTGGCGATGGGTATCAACACCAGCATTTCTTTCGTAAAGGCGGCAACGAGTGGCACTCTCTATGCCGAAGCACGGGAGCAGACACGAAACCGCACTTTGGCATCCTATTCTGTTCAAATCACCGATGATGCCAATGATGTAGTAGCAGTTTTCCAGGGAATGGTGTATCGAAAAAACGAGCCCATCATTTCTCCGGACGGTACTCTCTACGAAAATACAAAATAAGTCCCGGATTCAGTGGCGAGGCAGGCTGCTGGCGGTGCATAACACGAGAACCGGCCTTTCCCTTCTACCCTTTGCCGAAAATCGGCCTCTGCCATAGACAGGAGCATAATATCATGGAAACAAAAGAACTTTTCGTTCCGATCAGCCTTGAAAGTATAGAACCTGTCATATTTCCGGATGTGGCACTTTATATTAAAACCGGCGGGAACTACGTACTTTATAAAAGTAATGGGCGGGACTTCAGCTCTCATGACCATGAACGACTTACAAAAAACGGCATAGAGTTTATTTTTGTGTCAAAGAACGATATGGATGTCATTACCGGTCACATGGAGGCAAATGCGGAACGACTTCTGAAAACTGACGTTCTCAGTTCAAAAGCTAAAGGGAAGATGATATTTCAGACTTCTATCAACTTTGTTGATGACATATTCAACAATCCGGACAAGTCAGCTGATTTGGGTCGTACCAGGCGACTTATTGAAAACCTGATGATGTATCTTTCCGACAATACTGATGCAGTCCAATCTCTGGAATTGGTCATGGCTCACAACTACCATACATTTGTTCATTCTTTGCAAGTGGCGTCACTTACCTTGCTGATTCATTCAGAAGAGTACTCTTTATCTCACAGTGAAATGCTTGATGTTGGCACCGGTGCCATCCTGCACGACTTTGGAAAAATATTCGTACCCCAGGAAATTCTCAATAAACCCGGCAGGCTGAATGAGTATGAGGTCAGGGTCTTGAAACGTCACCCAGAAGAGGGATACGAGTTTTTGCGGAAAAAGAATGTACTTTCTCCGGTAAGTTTAGCGATTATCCGCCTACATCATGAACGCTGCAATGGCACCGGTTATCCTCTTGGTCTCGAGAATCTTGATATACCACGGAGTGCCCAGGTAACTGGCGTAGCGGATGTTTACTGTGCACTGACAACAGACAAAAACGGAAACAAGACGACACCTTCGCATATCGCAGTCCAGTTGATGCGCGAGGAGATGAAGGGATGTTTTGCCCCACACCTACTGAATACACTCGAGAAACTTGTCTGCAAAGAAGATGTTCAACAGATAATACTGTAGCCAGTTGCAAAGAGCGAGAAGGACAGGGAGTGAGTTTCAACCGCAGCTGAAGCAGACGATCCGGTGGGAGGGAAGCATCAATACCCGGGGCAGACCTATTTGTTTTTGATCTCTTCCAGGGTGCGGCGGAAACTATCCAGGAGCGGTCCACCAAGGTCGACAGCTCGTTGTGCCGCAATTTCAGCTTCTTTTTGCTTCCCCTGTTCGTTCAGAACATGGGCAAGGTTATTGAAAGACATGCCGTTATCCGGTTGAAGCAAAGTTGCCTGGTGAAATGACTCGGCGCTGCCGGTAAGGTCGTGGAGACTGTAACGACTGTTACCAAGTCCCATCCAGGCGGCAAAACTCCCCGGCCAGCGTTTCAGAGCCGCGCTATACCCCGCCGCCGCCGCCTGCCACCGGCCCGCCGTTTCCAGTCCGGCAACAGCTTCAATCCACCCATCTTCCCTGACTCCAGCCGGCAGCCGGTCTGGCGGCAGGACCAGAAGTCCCCAGTATTCACTCCGTTGCCAGACATTCAGGAAAACCCGGGAGCTGAGATGCTCATTGGCAGTAAGACCCGAGTGGAGGATAATCTCATCGCGCTCCCGATCGAAACCGATGACCACAGCATAGTGCCACTTCGGGTACCAGGACAGACCGAGATTGACCAACACAATGACCGGGTTACCGGCAGAGACCTCATTCAGGATAGCCTCACTGCCGGTTATGGTATAGGCAACCCGGTTATGCCTGCGGGTTGCGCCGATCAGCGCGCTTTGCAGGCTCCCCTTGAGGGCAGGGGTAAATACTTCAGGAGAAAGATCTGCAGGTTGGACGGCAACGCCGCTCCAGTTGAGCGCCATGGCCAGGGCTGCCGGGCCGCACTGCAATTCTTCCTGGGCAAAAAATGGCACGTTTTCAACCATGGCCTTGGCAGGTCCGCCGGGTGTCTGAAGCAGAGGACCGACCGACAGGAAGCTGCAGCCTGACAGGAAAAATGGCAGCACGAAAAGCAACAGGCCGATACGTACAAGATTATCGGCCTGAAGGAAACGTGAATGTTCCGTGCTTTTAGCGTCTATGGCTGACAAACGGGAAAACATGTGTGAGGCCGAGGAGATCGGTGATCAGCAACAGCACGAAGATAAATACCACCGCACCGATAAGCGTACCGACCCCGGCATCACCACCGGCTGGCAACTGCTCCATGGCCTGTGAAATTTTTGTCAGTTCCGAGTCGGAAAGGCTGGCCACCCGCTTCTGAGCCTCAGCAGCATCGACACCGCGCTGCATCATAGCCTGACGTACATCGTCACGACCGAGGAAAGCGATTACCCGCTCCCGGTTCGCTTCCTGTTTCTGTGCCGTGATCACGGTATTAGTACCGATCATCTGTGCCTTTGCCGTCTGCACGGAATAATCGAGGAGGAAAAAAGTGAACAGTAAAAAGAAACTCACCGGCTTGATCATTTTCTGAAGCATGGATACTCTCCCTTTTCTTGATATTTAGTGGGCCTTCCGCCAAAATAACTGCATTACTCCATCAAGAGGAATGGTATATCTTGTCGGGCGGAAAATACACCTGAAGCACAATGGTGTCAACGCAATTCCGGAGAACATGAAGCGGTTTCAAGGGTGCCGGGGAACCGGCAGGTGTTTTTGAACAGCCGATCTGTATATGTTCCGAAACGTCATAATCGCAACGCCTCTTGTCAACGCATACTAAAATGGAGTAGCGTAAATACATGGCCAACATTATTCTTCTTGCCGTCTGCCTTCTGGCAGGAATCATCCTCAAAAAGACAGGACGGTTCCCCGCAGCAACTCCGGCTGCTCTCAACGGTTTTATCATCCATATCTCGCTCCCTGCCCTCGCAATCCTCCACATCCATTCAATAACAATTGAGAAATCGCTCATACTGACGGCCTCCATGGCCTGGCTGTTATTCGGAGCCGCATGGGTTCTATTCAGCATAGCCGGCAAAGCATTCAAACTCGACCGGCAGACAGTAGGCGCCCTTGTTCTGATGGGAGGTCTGGGGAACACCTCATTTCTCGGGCTGCCAATGATTGAGGCGTACTACGGCAAAGAGAATATTGGTATTGGCATCATCGCGGATCAACTCGGCTCTTTCATGGTACTTTCAACTCTCGGTATACTTGTTGCGACAATCTGCTCAA
>JAQTXD010000039.1 GCA_028688955.1 Desulfuromonadaceae bacterium | reverse complement strand
AATTTCGAAGGATGTCCTGGTACGCGTTGATGCCTCGTAGAATAGATTTATGATCGTTTTGCCGCGCAGTGTCGGCACTTTTTTGATACTGCGGCTGTTTATTTCCCGCATGCTCTCGGCAGTTGAAATCAACAGTTCAATATCATCTTTCGCCAGGTCCCGCAGGGCGATAATGAGTCTCTGCTTGACCTCGGCCATTTCCGCTACCCCCTCTATTTTTCGAGTACGACTTCGATCGGCTGGTTTGATCCATCAAAAACTACCTGGACATTCTCTTTCTGGCTGGTGGGAACATTGCGTCCCACAAAATCGGCACGTATCGGTAGTTCCCGGTGACCACGATCAATGAGTACCGCCAGCTGTATTGACTGGGGACGCCCGAAATCCATCAGTGCATCCATGGCGGCACGAATGGTACGACCGGTATACAACACATCATCAACCAAAATGACTTTTTTTGCTTCCAGCGAAAAAGGTATGTCAGTTTTTCCGACCGGATGGTGGGGTTGAAGACCGGAACAATCATCCCGGTAGAGTGTTATATCGACTGCCCCGACCGGAACGGCTGCACCTTCAATAACGCCGATCTGCTGAGCAATCCCGTCTGCCAGAAAAGCGCCGCCGGAGCGAATCCCGACAAGCACAATACCGGCAACACCCTTATTTCGCTCAAGAATTTCATGGGCAATACGAGTCAGTGCGCGCTTAACTCCCGATTTATCCATGAGTACAGTTTGCTCAACAGTCATTCCGAACCTCCTTGGACATAAAAAAAGAGCCTTCCCGCACCAAGCGGCAAGACCCTATCAAAAATTGAGTACGTGTTTTCATTTTGCGGCCTTTGTTAGTCTCTCGGACTAATTTAAAAGGGAGTATTCCAATTGCTGCGAGACAGTACCATTTAACGGAGAAACAGGTCAAGCATGAATTCTAAAAAAAACGTTTACTCCGAGCAAAACCAATCAAATCAGGATGTATCAATGGTGAAGAATGTCCGTGGTCAACCCCAAATCGGCAACCTGCCCCATGACTTCAAGATGTAGAACATTCCTTCGCAGCAACTTTTGCGAGACCCTTTGAATATCACTTACACTGACGGCGTCATAGTGTGCGATAACATCCTCGATTGATTGCTGCTTCTGCAGATAAATCTCGTTTTTTGCCAATCGAGTCATCAAGTTGTCACTGCTTTCAAGTGACATGAGAGTTTTGCCCTTCAATTGTTCCCGGGCGGCATCAAGTTCGTCCTGTGGAATCTCTTCAGTTGCGAGTCGTAACATTTCGTTCTGGGCAATATCAATAACCTCACGACAATGTTTCTTTTCAGTACCGGCAAACACGACGAGTGCTCCAGAGTCTGCATGGGAAATAATGTAGGAGTACACCGAATACGCCAAACCCTTTTTTTCCCGAATTTCCTGAAACAGTCTTGAACTCATCCCTCCGCCAAGAATCGTAGTCAGCAGAAACAAAGTATACCGATCTTGATGATCATACTGAAGCGATTGCGTTCCGAGACACACGAGGGTCTGCTCCATTTCTCTTTCAACAAGATTCACCTCATTTTTTGTGCTGTCAAAGGAATCACTCGTGTGAGGTTGCCATTGAGAATAAACCGTTGAGAAAATCGGCGCCAGGATAGTTACCAGATCGTCATGACGAACGTTTCCCGCAGCCGCAATGACTATATCCTGGGGTCGATAACGGCTGTTTTTATGGGACAGGATTGAAGAGCGCTCAAGATTGGTAACAGTTTTTTCCGTCCCGAGAACCGGCATACCAAGCGATTGACCACGCCAGAAGTTTTGATGAAAATTATCGTGAATATACTCTTCCGGAGAGTCGTCACGCATCTTAATTTCCTGGAGAATTACTTTTCGCTCCCGTTCAATTTCATCCAGTGGAAAGGTGGAGTTCAGAAAAATATCTGCTAGCAAATCAGCTGCACGTGGAAGAAATTTTGCCAGGACCTTCGCGTAATAGCAGACATACTCATGACCGGTGAATGCATTTAAAATTCCGCCCATTGAATCAATCTCACGGGTGATTTGATGAGTTGTGCGGCGATGAGTGCCTTTGAACAGCATGTGTTCAATAAAATGAGCCACACCGTTGTCATCAGGTGATTCATGGCGTGTACCGTTTGCAACCCAGATGCCGGTAGTCACGGTGTGCATGTAGCCAATATTCTGGGTCACAATGCGAACACCATTATCGAGAGTAGTTGTAGTTATCATGGGCAAAGCATACCCCAGTTTTTTTCTATTTCAACCGAAATAAAATTTCATTTTTTAATGCAATTCAAGCAAACACAAATAATATTTATTAATATTAAATTAAAAGCCACATCAGGTCCACCTACGACGATCAATAAATGCATGACAATTACTGATTTTTATTATAAGTAAAATGTATCAATTCTAACTGTATTGTGATTACATTTTTACAATCGTGGAGAGGCATCAGGTAGATACATATTTTATTGGTTCGCTAAATTAAAGTTGACATTACGTATTCATAGTAATAGTTGCTAGTGCGGGTGTTGCATATTTTTTATCCTTACGTTTACGTTATCATCTCATTACAGCATCAAAACAGTAGAAACATGATCGTATGTTGCTGATACGAATGAATTAAAGAACAGGAGCCGATTACATGAATATCCATGAATACCAGGCAAAAGCGATTCTCAGAAAGTTTGGCGTACCGGTGCCTGATGGTCACGTGGCCTACAACTGTGCCGGTGCACGTGAATGGGCGAAACGATTAGGCGACGGTCCCTGGGTTGTCAAGGCCCAGATACACGCTGGTGGACGGGGCAAGGGCGGAGGAGTCAAACTGGCCCGCACGCCGGATGAAGTGCGTAATATTTCCCGGGCGATGCTTGGCATGGTTTTACGTACTCACCAGACCGGGGCTGAAGGAAAACTGGTCACCCGCGTACTGGTTGAAAAAGGGTGTAATATTGCCAATGAACTTTACGTCAGCCTTCTTGTTGACCGCGCAACCTCAAAAGTAACCGTCATGGCCTCCACAGAGGGGGGGATGGACATTGAAGAAGTCGCAGCAAAAACCCCGGAAAAGATTTTCATTGAAACAGTTGATCCGCTTGTCGGATTAACCGCCTTCCAATGCCGCAACATCGCATCTAATCTGGGTCTTACCGGTAAATTGGTCGCAAAAGCATCCTCCGCTCTCCAGGGACTCTACAAGACTTTTATGGATTGTGATTGCTCACTGCTTGAAATCAACCCGCTGGTGGTGACCGCCGAAGACAACCTGCTTGCGTTGGATGCCAAATTTGGTTTTGACGACAACGCAATGTTCCGACACCCGAAAATAGCCGACATGCGTGACTTTGACGAGGAGGACCCTAAGGAAATCGAGGCTTCCCAGTTTGAGCTCTCCTATATATCCCTTACCGGCAACATTGGCTGCCTGGTTAACGGAGCCGGATTGGCAATGGCTACAATGGATATCATCAAACACTACAGCGGCGATCCGGCCAATTTCCTCGATGTCGGTGGCGGCGCAACCATTGAACGCGTCACAGAAGCCTTCAAGATCATCCTGTCAGACAAAAATGTTAAAGGCATCCTGGTCAATATCTTTGGCGGAATCATGAAATGCGACATCATCGCCACCGGCGTAGTCGAAGCAGCCCGACAGGTACATCTTGATGTACCGCTGGTCGTCCGCCTGGAAGGTACCAACGTCGAGCGTGGCAAAGAAATCCTCGCTGAAAGCGGTCTGGACATAGTAGCTGCCGACGGTATGGCCGACGCTGCGCAAAAAATTGTTCTCGCCGTGAAAGGAGTTAACTAATGAGTATTCTGATCGATAAGAACACAAAAGTCATTACCCAGGGTATCACCGGTGCCACGGGTCTCTTTCATGCCCAAGGGGCCCGGGATTACGGCACACAGATGGTTGGCGGCGTCACCCCCGGCAAAGGAGGCTCTGTTATTGACGGCTTCCCGGTCTTTGATACCGTCAAGGAGGCGGTAGAAAAAACTGGCGCCACCGCCTCGGTAATTTATGTACCGCCGCCGTTTGCTGCCGATTCGATCATGGAAGCGGTCGATGCCGGTATCGACATGGTCTGCTGCATAACTGAAGGGATTCCGGTCCTTGACATGGTCAAGGTAAAGCATTTCATGAGGAACAAGAAAACCCGCCTTGTCGGACCAAACTGCCCTGGCGTTATCACACCCGGCGAATGCAAAATCGGCATTATGCCCGGATATATTCATAAACCGGGTAGAGTCGGCGTGGTATCACGATCCGGAACACTCACTTACGAAGCGGTCTGGCAGCTCACCTGTCTCGGTATGGGACAATCTACCTGCGTCGGTATTGGTGGTGACCCGGTCAACGGTACCAATCACCTTGATGTTCTCCGCCTGTTTCAATCGGATCCTAACACCGATGCCGTTATCATGATCGGCGAGATCGGGGGAACCTCTGAGGAGGAGGCTGCACGTTTTGTCCGGGATTATATGACAAAACCGGTTGCTGCCTATATTGCAGGTATTACCGCCCCTCCCGGCAAGCGCATGGGACATGCGGGGGCAATTATTTCCGGCGGCAAGGGTACTGCAACCGAAAAGGTTGAGATCCTGCGGGAGTGCGGTATCAGTGTCGCAGCAAGTCCTGCTGAGATGGCACAGGCGTTGCTGAAAGTCTATAAACCGTAGTAAATGTAGAATCCAAGTGTTTTCTGACATAACAAAGGCGACATTTATGTCGCCTTTGTTATGTCAGAATGATCTGTTCGCCGGGAGACACACATGGAAACAAAATATCTGCAGGTACCGGGGCCGCATGGCTCGCATCGCCTGGCCTATCACGAATGGGGCAAAGCGGATGCGGACCATGTTGTGGTCTGCGTCCACGGCCTTACCCGCAGCGGACGTGATTTTGATCCGTTGGCACAGATGCTGGCGGATCGCTGTCGGGTCGTCTGTCCCGACCTGCCGGGGCGGGGAGAGAGCGAGTGGTTGTCGCACCCGCATGACTACGGATATCCACTGTATCTTGCGGATATTGTCACCCTGCTTGACCATATCGGGGCTCAACTGGTCGATTGGGTTGGAACCTCTCTGGGGGGGCTGCTTGGCATGATGCTGGCGGTTCAGCCCGGCTCCCCGATCCGGCGTCTCGTGTTGAACGATATTGGCCCGTTCATCCCCAAGGCCGCACTGGAGCGGATTGCCGCCTACGTGGGCAACGCTCCCGCATTCCAGAATATCGCTTCACTGGAACGGCACCTGCGCATTATCCACGCGGCGTTTGGCCCCCTCACTGATGACCACTGGAGCCATCTGGCCAGATGCAGTTCACGACAGTTGCCCGACGGGACCTTTGCGCTGCACTACGACCCGGCGATCGGCACCGCTCTGCGTACCAATCCTGCTCAGGATGTCGATCTCTGGAGTATGTGGGATTCGATTCGATGTCCGGTTCTTGTACTGCGCGGTACCGCCTCTGACATTCTGCTGGCAGAGACCGCGACAGAGATGACGCGACGGGGGCCACGTGCGCAGCTGGTCCAGATCCCCGACACCGGCCATGCCCCGCCCCTCATGGCACCGGAGCAGGTGGAGCTTATCCGCAGCTGGCTGCATGAGTAGAATAATTTACGTACTGCCAACTGATGTGGCGCATTGCGTCGAGGAGGCATAATTGCCATTTCTCTCCACCCCGGGTCTGCGAATCCACTTTGAACAGGGTGGAACCGGGAGCACTGTACTCGTGCTTGTTCATGGAAATGTTGGGTCGTGGCGCTGGTGGCAGCCAATAATCGAAAATCCGCCGGCAGGTGTCACCGTATATGCCCCTGAAATCCGCGGGTACGGGGATTCCGAGCATACCGCGACCGGCTATACGATCGAACAGTTTGCCAATGATCTCCTGACTTTTGTTGATGCGATGGGATTGAATAAGTTTTTTCTGGGCGGCCACTCACTTGGCGGCGCCGTTGCCATGCAGTTTGCGTTGCATAATCAGCATAGGGTCCACGCCCTGCTGCTGATTGCAACGGCGCCCGCCGAGGGTATGTTGTATCTTGCCGAGGATTCCAGACTCATATTCGGTATGAACATGAGGGAAAACCGCTACGTCCAGTTATTTACGAAAATGTTCAATCTTGACAGGGCCTTTTATTCTCGCGCACTGACGATGATAACCCCCCGGCTTGATCATTCAACACCACTCTTTCAGTCACTTGTTACTGATGCGGTACGAACCTCCCCCGTGGCGCTGAAAGGAAGCATAGGATCATTGATTACCTGGAATATATCCGGACTGCTCCCCGGACTGGCGCTGCCGGTAACGGTTATTTCAGGTGAAAAGGATACGGTTGTCAAAAGAGATGCGCTGGAGCGAATGGTCGCAGCGCTCCCTGCCGCGACATTTGAAATATGGAAAGGTGTTGGTCATGCCCCTCAGTTGGAGGATCCGGAGCGTTTTTCACGGGTGCTGTCGGCAATACTCTCCTCGGAACTAATCGCTGCGCGCGACGAAATCACAGAGAAGAAGACACCTGGGACACAAGCGACGATCGGCAGGGCTGGTCTATTAAGTAAAATCAGGAATTGGATTATCGAAAAGCTGAAATAAAATAGTACTGATTGTCTGGTAGCACCTCCAGAATGACGTCATGCAAACAAAGTCAGTCCAGCTGTTCTGCCAATAGCTCAACCGTATGCCGCACCATGACAGATGATCCCTTCTGATCCATTCCGCCCCTGATTTGCATTACGCAGCCCGGGCAGTCCATTGCAACAGTCCTGGCTCCGGTATCCTGAATATTTTTGAGCTTTCGTTGGAGAATCGGTGCCGATATTTCGGGAAGTTTCATCGAATATGAACCTCCCATGCCGCAGCACGTGTCAGATTCAAACATTTCATTAAGCAGGTATCCAGCTTTTGTTAATAATTCTCTCGGTTGTTCCGATACCCTCAATGTCCGTTTCAAATGACAGGAATCATGATAGGTAATCGTGCCAAGCTTTTGCCCTTCTTTCAGGGTCAGGCGTCCGTCAGCAACCAGTTTTGTCATAAGTGATGAAAAATCAATTGTTTTCTCTGCTAATGTTCTGGCCTGCGGCAGCCATTCAGTTTGGCCGAGGCTCTCAAATGTGCTGATGAATTCATGGCCGAGCGCCACAGTACAGGTTGGACAGGCCGTCACCACATATGAGACATCTGTCAGTAGCAGTGCCTTTATGTTGTCGACGGCGTTTTGAGCCGCTACTTCATATGCCCCGCTATAGCGTGCCGGGGCACCGCAGCAGGTCTGTTCTTCAGGAAATACCACTTCAAAACCGGCTTTATTACATATTTTTATCAATGATTCGCCCATTTCAGGATAAGCAAAGTCAATGAGACAACCAGCATAAAAGGCAATTTTTTCTTTGAGCACAGGTTGTTTGATTTTTTTGAATCGATCACGGAACGGCTCAGCGGCTATGGCCGGCAGGCTGCGACCATCGGTCAGATCCGCCAGAAATAACGGCAGGTGGCGGATAAATTTCCCTGTTGTGAACGGTTTGCCGGCGACGGAAGCGGCCCGTAGCATACCATGAAACAACGTACGATTATTCACTACTGCATATATCGTTTTTTGCAGCAGCGGAACCCCCCTATCCTTCACCAGTCTCCGGCGGATCTCCATAATCAGTCCGGGTATGTCAATCTTTCCGGGGCAGACATCTGCACAGGCACCGCACTGAATACAGAGGCCCTGAATATCTTCCGACTTTTTCAGTTCATCAAACCAGGCGGTCAGAATCGTTCCAATACCTCCGGTATAGACCTTGCCGAATACATGACCACCGACGAGGCGGAAAATCGGACAGACGTTAAGACAGGAGGCACAGCGAATACACTGCAGCGCCTGTTTGAACTTCGGGTCTGCAGCCATTTCTGAACGGCGGTTATCCATCAGGATAATGTGCATATCCTTCTTCGATCCGTCACTGTTAGGCGTTGGTCCGGTAATGATAGACACATAGCTGGTCAGCAGCTGGGCCGTGGCACTGCGAGGCAGAGCTTTTAAAATGGTGGCGACATCAGCAAATTTTTCAATCAGTTTTTCAATGCCGACCAGCGCTATATGTATTTTGGGGAGTGATGTAACCAGCCGGGCATTTCCCTCGTTGGTCATAAGTACGATGCTGCCGGTTTCCGCCACAGCGATGTTGCCGCCGGAGATGCCCATGTCAGCCGCAAGGAACGTCGGACGAAGCTTCTCACGAGCCACTTTGACAAGCCGGGGAATGTCGGATGTGAGCCGTTCGTTAACCTCCGTGCTGAAGAGGTCGGAAACCTCATCCTTCGTCAGGTGAATTGCCGGCATGACCATATGAGAGGGTGTTTGCCCGGCAAGCTGGATGATCCATTCACCGAGATCGGTCTCACCGACGTCAATGCCGGCCTTTTCAAGATACTGGTTGAGATGAATCTCTTCCGTTGCCATAGATTTTGACTTGATTATCCTTTTCACACCGTTTTCCCGGGCAACCTTCAGGATATATTCTCTTACTTCCGCTGGATCCTGAGTCCGGAATACTTTGGCACCGCACGCTTCGGCGTTCTTCTGAAACTGTTCCGAGAGGACATCGAGATGGGCCGCCGCATATCCCTTCAGTTCAGCAATTCTCAGCCGCAGCTCTTCAAAATCTATCCCCTCATACGCCTTGGCACGGTTGACCTTGTACGCTTCGGAAAATTTTCCCAACGCCCCGGTCAGGTTAGCGTTATTAACCGCTTTTGTGATCGATTCCTTGAATTCAGTTCCCATTAATTTCCTCCCTCCAAATCATCGACAAACAGAATCACCAACCGCTCGGGGCCATGAACGCCAATCGTTAGCACACGTTCAATGTCAGCGGTGCGACTGGGTCCGGTAATAATTGCCAGATATGCACACTCTTTTGGGTGGACCCGGGACAGTAGCGCAGGCATATCTGGCAAAATTCCGCTCGTCGGCACCAAAGCGATATGAATAGTCGAGAGCGATGATACCAGCCGCTGTTCAAGTTCTGTTGAATTTTGAGCAAGCGAACCGGTATCTGCCAGCGCCCACTGCATCTGATTTATACCGAACCGGGCATCTGCAGCCAGTTCCCGGGTTACCTTGAACGATAATCCCGGAATGCTATGCAGTATATTTTTGTCCACTCCACTAAGAAACGGACAATCTGCCCAGAGTGCCGTGGACTGAGGCGTATCGGACATTCCCTCCTTCTGCAGAAACTCCAGCAGGAAGTCACAGGCCTCATTCTTTGTTACAAAGCGGTGTACTTCCGCACTGACTCCCTCAGCTCTGGCCTTGAATTGCTCATACATACTACCTGCCTCCTCTGTCACACCTGACGTTGTCTCGTGAGTGAAAAATGGTTTTACCGAAGTCCGAACCGTACAAACAAAACAATATGTATACAATTTACTATTCATTGCGTTATTAATATTTGTAAAACCACATTACAACTAACCATATTTCATCATCATCTCTTTTGTCAACAGGCATTTGTGCCCATTCAAAAAAAATACTTGACAAGATATTTTCAAATATGTAATTGGTATTACAAGTTTACAAAACATATTTATGATTTCACCTGAATCGTACCAATAAGCTGGCCATCTGCATGAACCGCCAAGATCGACGCAACACACTACCGGAAATGAAAGGAGAAACATCATGCCCTGGATTCAAACGTATACCCCTGCTGGAGGAAGTCTCGGTCTGTCGGCACTCGTCGCCGCCATACCACTTATCGTAATTTTTGTCTGCCTCGCCGTTGTAAAGATGAAGGCTCACAAGGCAGGACCTCTGGCCGTTGCATCGGCGATCGGCATTGCCGTCATGGTATGGGGGATGCCGGTAAAACTGGCCGGTCTCGCCTTCGCACAGGGCGCCGCTTTCGGTCTGTTTCCGGTATTCTACATCGTCATCACAACCCTTTTTCTCTATAACATTACGGTTAAAGGAGGTCAGTTCGAGATTATCCGGGCTTCGCTGGCAGGCGTGACTGGCGATCGACGCATCCAGGCGCTGCTGATTGCATTCTGTTTCGGGGCCTTTATCGAAGGTGCCGCCGGCTTTGGTACTCCGGTGGCAATTGCCGGAGCAACTCTCGTCGGGCTCGGTTTCCGCCCCCTGTATGCCGCCGGAGTATGTCTGATCGCCAATACCGCGCCCGTCGCCTTCGGCGCCATCGGTATTCCGGTGGTGGCACTGGCCGGCGTCATGGGCTACGGCGACGACGGCTTGTTGAAACTGTCAACCATGGTTGGTCGTCAACTCCCCTTCATCTCCGCCTTTATACCATTCTACGTAATATTGATCATGGTCGGCTTCAAGAAGACCGTCGAAGTGCTGCCGGCCATCGTTGTCTGCGGCGTGACCTTCGCCGTTGGTCAGTGGGCAACCGCCAGCTACCTTGGTCCGTACCTGCCTGACATCATCTCCTCGCTATCAGCTATGGCTGCACTGGTCATCCTGCTGCAATTCTGGCAGCCGAAAGAAAACTATGTATTCGATCATGAAACTCACAGCGGCACAATAGAGCAACACCACTACAGCGCGGCTGAAGTCTTCCGCGCCTGGTCACCATATCTGGCCCTTACCGTCATGGTTCTGCTCTGGGGCATCCCTTCCATCAAGACAGAACTCGATAAAAGCAAAATTGTTGTTACCGTTGCCGGCCTGGACAGCATGATTATCAAAAAGGTTTCCAGGCCTGAGGACGGACTGAAAAAAATCAATGCTGTGACTGGTGAAGCTGACAAACTGCTTGCTGGATTGCCTGCAGACGAGCCGAAGCTGGCAGGTGTTATCAGCATGTTGAATGAACTGAAGGGGCTGGAGGAAAAATTCATGCCGGTTGAACTGGGTCTGACCGGTAAAGGTCCCATACTGACCGAAGAACGTAATGCAGGGTTCAACGCCATAGCCAAAAAAAGCGCCGACATCCAAAAACTGGTCAAAGACAATCTTGAAAGAAACAATGTCACCACTAAAGATCAATTCAAGCCTTTGGGTAAAGCCACTGCTGATCAGCTTCCTATTAAATTACCTGCAAAGTACAATTTTAATTTCATGTCCGCTGCAGGGACCGCAATCCTGATCGCCGCGTTCGTCTCTGCACTGCTCTGCGGCGTCGGCTTTGCTGACATTTTCAGACTTGCCGGCAAGACCCTTTATGACATGCGCTTTCCGGCGGTTACTGTCGGTTCTGTGCTCGGTCTGGCGTACGTCATGAACACCTCGGGCATGACCAACTGCCTCGGCCTGGTCTTCACAAAAACCGGCCACTGGTTCCCCTTTATCTCGCCGTTTCTCGGATGGCTGGGAGTCTTCCTGACCGGTTCCGATACCTCCAGTAACGTCCTCTTCGGCGGGTTACAGAAAGCCACCGCCGAGCAGCTCGGCCTCAACCCTGTCCTGACCGGAGCTGCTAACACCAGCGGCGGCGTCATGGGCAAGATGCTCTCCCCACAATCGTTGGCAGTGGCCACCGCCGCCTGCGGTATGGTTGGCGAAGAAGGTACTCTGTTCCGCTTTACTCTCAAACACTCCATCTTTTTGACGGTTGTAGTTGGCATTATAGTGTATCTTCAGGCCTACTACCTTCAGTGGATGATTCCCTGAGACACCGTATGAGCAGGACAGAAGACACTCTGATTACGAGCAAAAGGAGTATGCCATGATCTCCCGAAACAAACCCGCAGACATTGCCCGACTGCCTGAAAAATATCGGAATTTTTATCATGAGTGCGTGATGTTCATCCCGGAATCAAGGGTGTTCTGCGATCCGATCAGCACCCTGGCCTACGGAACTGATGCAAGTGTGTATCGGCTGACACCAAAAATTGTCATCAAGGTCAGCTGTGCCGATGAGATGGCGCGAATCATCAGACTGGCATACTCTGACAGGATTGCCGTTACCTTCCGGGCGGCCGGAACCAGCCTGTCCGGCCAGGCGGTGACAGATTCGGTTCTGCTGGTAATGTCCGGTAGTTGGGTGAAATGCGTCGTTGCCGACAACGGTGAGACGATCTCGCTGGAACCGGGTATTATTGGTGCTGAGGCCAATGCCTATCTGAAGCCGTATAATCGCAAGATCGGACCCGATCCGGCTTCGATAAACCATGCCATGATCGGTGGCATTGCCGCCAACAACGCCAGTGGAATGTGTTGCGGTACAACCGATAACAGCTACAAGACCGTTACGGAAATGAAGATCATCTTTCACGATGGCACCCTGCTTGACACCTCCAACCCGGCTTCCCGCACAGCCTTCCTGGCCAGTCACCGCAACCTGGTTTCAGTGGTGGAGAATATTCGCGACGAGATCGCGGAAGACAGCAACCTGTCAGAGCTGATCAAACGCAAATACAAGATAAAGAACACTACCGGATATGGCATCAATTCGTTCGTAGATCACCAGGACCCTGTTGACATCATCAAGCATCTGATGATCGGTTCAGAAGGCACGCTCGGATTCATTGCCGATATCACCTTTCGCACGATTGTGGAACATGCCCATAAAGCGTCAGCACTGATTTTTTTTCCGGATATTGCCAATGCCTGCCAGGGCGTCATGCAACTGGACCGGACCGTTGTATCGGCGGCCGAACTGATGGACCGTATCGCACTTCGTTCTGTGGATGAAAAACCGGGGATGCCGGAATATCTGAAAACGCTCAATGAAAATGTGACTGCCCTGCTGGTGGAAGTGCGCGGAGAAAATCTGCTTGAACTTGAGGAGAAGGTTGGACAGCTCAAACAGCGCCTGGCCGGTCTTCCGACTGTTTTTCCGATTACTTTTACCGATGTCAAATCCGAATACGAAGCGCTCTGGAATATCCGCAAGGGGTTATTCCCGGCCGTCGGTAATGTACGGCGCATAGGAACATCAGTCATCATCGAGGATATTGCTTTTCCGCTGGAACGGCTGGCCGAAGCGACTGTCGAATTACGCAGCATCATGATCCGTAACGGTTTCGGAGATGCAATTATCTTCGGCCATGCCCTGGACGGCAACCTGCATTTCGTACTGACCCCCGACTTTACCCGGCAGGACGAGGTTGATCAGTACGAAAAATTCATGCAGGAAGTCTGTTCCATGGTTGTCGAAGGTTACGGTGGCGCACTGAAGGCTGAGCATGGCACCGGGCGCAATATGGCCCCTTTTGTTGAAATGGAGTGGGGAGTCCAGGCCTATACCTTGATGAAGCGGATCAAACAGGCCTTTGACCCGTATAATCTGATCAATCCCGGTGTTTTAATCAACGACAACCCGGACGTGTACCTTGAGAATCTCAAACATATGCCGCAAGCACACGAGAAGATTGACAAGTGTATTGAATGCGGATTTTGCGAGATCATGTGTCCTTCAAAACATCTCACCTCCACACCGCGTCAGCGCATCACAGCCCGGCGCCAGATAGCAGGCCTGCGTCATTCAGGAGCAGACCCTGGTCAACTGCAGCGCCTTGAGCAGGATTACGCCTATTGGGGTGAGGCAACCTGTGCTGCCGACGGTCTCTGCGCCACTACCTGCCCGGTTTCGATCAATACCGGTGACTACACAAAACTGTTACGCAACCAAAAGCACAGCGCCCAGGCCAATGCAGCCGCCAACTATATCAGTCGTCATTTTGCCGGCACTGCAGCTCTAATGCGTACCGGTTTAAGCCTGGCCGACCTGTTGCACCAGATGCTCGGCACATCAGTCATGCTGCGCATGACAGGCACCGTCCGTGATTTGTCACATCAGCGGCTACCCCTCTGGTCCCCCTGGATGCCGCAGCGTGGATCTGTTCCAAGGTTTTCGCGATTGCACCAACTCTCCAAAAAGCCAAAAGTGGTCTATTTCCCCAGCTGCTCCAGCAGAATGATGGGACCGGCGCAAAGTGACCCTGACCAGCGGCCACTCAGCACAGCTGTATCCGCGGTGCTGAATAAAGCCGGCTATGAAATAATCCTCCTTGAAGATATGGATAAGCTCTGTTGTGGTATGGCCTTTGACAGCAAAGGTTTCTTTGAGGCTGCAGAAGCCAAGATCCGCGAGCTGGAAACGGCGCTGATGGCAGCAAGCAACAGTGGTGAATATCCGGTGCTCTGCGACACCAGCCCCTGTCTTTTCCGCATGCGGCAGACATTGGACAAAAGGCTGAAACTGTATGAACCGGTCGAGTTCATCCATGACTTCCTCATGCAACGCCTGATCTTTACCAAAGCGTCTGAAACCGTCGCAATTCATGTCACCTGCAGTTCCACCAAAATGCTGCTGGCTGAAAAGTTCAAGACCGTTGCCTGTGCGTGTGCTGAAAAGATCGTTACACCGACCAAGGTTACCTGCTGCGGATTTGCCGGCAGCAAGGGTTTTGATACGCCAGAACTGACAGCCTCCGCTCTTGCGACACTGAATCAAGCCCTGCCAGCCGACTGCAAATCAGGCTATTCCAACAGCCGGCCCTGCGAAATAGGTCTGTCACAGCACAGCGGCATCAACTATCAGTCCATCGTCTACCTGGTGGACCGCTGCACCACCGGCAGAGACATGAACATCAGTGAAAAAGTGCTGCCGGAGTCACGCAACCGGGTTTGACAGCACGGACTAATCATAAAAGTTGAACGAGCACATTGAATATCATGTGATCCATTAAAGGCCGATGGGAAGTATTTCCCTCGGTCTTTAATGCTTTTAGAGAAAAATAATGCACTCGCTGTATAATAATGCTATCATGCTTGGTTGAACACGACCGGACTGTGATGATCCTGTTCATACATTTTTACGCGGATGTCACTGTACAGGGCTGAATTCCCCCTCTGTTCCGTATGTCCCGGCGAGGAATACGTACCATGGCAAAAAAAATATTTATCGCAGCCACCGGTCAGAACTGCGGAAAAACAACTACATGCATCGGCCTAATGCATTTGGCGCAAAAAAAATATCGCCGGGTAGGATTTATAAAGCCACTCGGTCCAAAGCCGTCAGTATATCACCGCTGTACAATGGATAAAGATGCCGCACTGATGGCACAGGTTTTCGATCTGGAAAAGGACCTCCGCTGGATGTCTCCGGTTGTTGTGTATCCCGAAACGACCCGCCAGGTTGTCGATGGGGAAATTTCTCCCAATGACCTCCACGAACGAATTATGCGGGCGTGTGCCGAGTTAGAAAAAAAATGTGATTTTATCATCATCGAGGGATCGGGACATGCCGGCGTCGGTTCGGTAATGAAGACCTCAAATGCCCACATTGCACGGATGTTGGATGCACCGGTACTGATGGTGACTGGTGGCGGTCTGGGAAATGTTGTAGACAAAATTTGTATGGGACTGGCATTGTTTGACAGGGAAGGCGTCGAGGTAAAGGCAGTTCTTGCCAACAAACTGATCCCAGACAAACGGGAGAGAACCTTGGATTACCTCACCCGGGCACTTGCTGATGAACAGATGATGGTGGTTGGCGGTGTGGATTATCAACCGGTTCTGGCTAATCCGACCCTCCGGCGAGTGTCAAAACTTCTGGGACTGTCGGTTCAGGGCAATAGACGTGAAATGAGCAGAATAATCACTCAGGTACAAATTGGCGCGGCTTCGACTCAGCGGGTCACGGAACTTATTTGCGAACCTTCACTATTAATAGTCACCAGCAGCAGAGATGAACTGTTGGTAACTCTTGCGAATCTTTACAAGATTCCTGAATATCGCCACCTGATTGTCGGACTGATTATTCCCGGAACCGCTCCGGTCAGTACTATCACCCAGATGATCCTTGATCGGAGTAACATACCGTACATGAGGTCTGAAAGGCATACCACTGCTGACCTGTATCGTATCGTTACAGAGGATGTCTCAAAAATTACCGCCGAAGATACTCAAAAACTGGGACTGATACGAAATCTGGCGGAAAAATATATTGATTTTGATCTTCTGGATGGAATCTTTTAACCACCCGGTTGGGTTGCAGAACTGCAAAAAATGCTATAAAAGAATGGATGCCATGTGACACCCCCCTCTTTATTGGATAGACTATGAATTTTCAACCGATAAAACCCAAAAAAGTATCCACCCAAATAGCTGAGCAGATTCGATCATCAATCCTTTCAGGTGAGTTTGCGCCTGGCGACAAACTGCCTCCAGAACGTGAACTCGCGGAAATGTTCGGCGTATCGCGCCCTTCAGTTCGAGAAGCACTGAATGTACTTGCTTCATCCGGATTGGTAATGTCGTATCAGGGGGGCGGAACCGTCGTCTTGTCGCTGGTTGAAACCTCCTCTGCAAATTCCCTGAGTGAACTGATACGCGTCCAACAGGATCGGGCGCTTGATGTTATCGAAGTTCGTAAATGCATGGAGTCCTGGACCGTCTGGTATGCCGCGCAACGTGCATTGCCTGATGATGTCCGCCGCATGGAAGAAATAATCGAGGGAATGAAGCAAAATCTTGTTGTGAAACAGCCGTCGGAAGATCTCGACGCCAATCTCCACATTGTTATCGCCCGCGCAACCCACAATATTGTCTGGCTCCACCTGATGCAGAGCCTTTTTGATGCAATGAAAGAGTTTCAGCAGAGTGTCTGGCGGGCTGTTTATCTTACCCAGGAAGACCATCAACTCCTCTTTGAACATCACAACTCAATTGTACAGGCCATAAAAGCCAAAGATCCCCAGACGGCAAGAGACGCTATGGTGCACCATCTGACGTTTGCCGAAAGCCGCAGCAACGCATACGTACTGCAACATCATTCATAATTGCTGGTGACCACGGAGTTCAGTAATGCAGATAATCCCCGCATCAATCCCTGACATACTGATTATAGAGCCGAAAGTCTTCGGCGATGACCGCGGTTTCTTTTTTGAAAGTTTCAATGAACGTAGCTGGTGTAACCTGACCGGACTTGATGTCAGTTTTGTCCAGCATAATCATTCACGCTCAGCAGGTGGTGTGTTGCGTGGTCTCCATTACCAGATTCAGCACCCACAGGGAAAACTCGTACGGGTTGTTGTCGGAGAAGTATATGATGTTGCCGTTGACCTCCGTCAAAGCTCACCGTCATTCGGTCGCTGGTACGGCACCCGGCTGTCGGCGGAAAACAAGCGTCAATTGTGGGTTCCAGCCGGTTTTGCCCATGGTTTCTGCGTGACCTCGGACGTTGCCGAATTTCTCTACCTGACAACAGAATATTATGCACCGGAACATGAACGCTGCATCGCATGGAACGATCCTGATCTGGACATTAGCTGGCCACTTACATCGGAGCCGAACGTTTCGCCGAAAGACCGCCAGGGGAGGTCATTCAAGGACGCCGACCTGTTCCCGTGATCCGCTCAAATAACCGCTGGCTGATGCTTCTCTGCTGCTGCCAGCTTTTTATCATGCTGGTATTTATAAATTACTCTGCCGTCCTCCCCATCCTCAGGATTGAATGGGGCATGAACAATACCCGGGCCGGAATGATATTTTCGGTCTACCAACTCGGTTATATCACTTCGGGTGTTCTTCTCAGCATTCTCACCGACCGGATCAATACCAAACATATCTTCATTACGGCAGCGTTCTGCTCTGCAGCCGGGAACCTGCTGTTTGCTCTCTACGCCCATGATTTCTACAGTGGCATGCTGTTCAGAGCCCTGACCGGCATCGGTATGGGCGGCACCTATATGCCCGGTCTCAAATTAGTTGCGGAGCGTTTTGCCCCTGCCCGACGCGGAAAGGCCATAGGCATATACGTCGGTTCGCTCGTACTTGGTGGTTCGCTGTCTTTGGCAATAACCGGGTGGCTTACCGGAATGTACGGGTGGAGAATCGCCTTCATCGCGTGCTCGGTCAGTGTCTGCATCGGGGCAGTACTTTCTTTCCCGCTCTTTACGGGATATCGTCCCGCACCCCGGAGCAGCAGTGAAGCCGGTTACTCGGGGGAAGTCATTAAAAACCGCCCCGCACTGCTGATGATTTTTGGATATGCTGCTCATATGTGGGAAATGTATGGCATGCGCAGCTGGCTGGCGCCATTTTTTTCATCGGCACTCATTGGCTGGGGATTTGAAACGGCCCGGGCGACCGGGCTCGCTTCGAGCATCGCTGCAGTTATGATTGGAATCGGTGCATTTTCAACAGCCATTACCGGAACCCTGTCAGACCGGTTTGGTCGTACCGCAACAATATCCGCCGTCATGTTTTCCAGCGCCGCACTCTCATTCTCATTTGGTTGGCTGATCAATACCAACCTCCCTTTGACTCTGGCAATCGGATTGATCTATGGCTATCTGGTTGTGGCAGAATCTCCCGTTTTCTCAACCGGACTGACAGAACTGGTCGCCCCCGGCTATCTCGGAGCTGCCATGGGACTGCAGTCGTTGATCGGATATTCCATGGGTATGATCTCGCCAACTGTTTTCGGGTGGGCATTGGATACGTTTCGTGACTGGCATCCTCTCCCCGGTATTCATGCAGAGTGGGGAATCGCGTTTGCCTGTATCGGGATCGGAGGACTTTCCGGACCGTTTTTCATGTGGCTGTTGCGCAGGACGCCGGAAAGCATAAAAATGGCACGCGGAAATCGCTGATTTTCAAAAATAAGCTTCTCTTTTGCTTTCTCCTCTCCAATCACCATAATTATTTTGACGTCAACTTACTCAGAGTGATATCTTACCCCGTTAAAATAACAGTATTTAATTAATATGTATTTCGTTTCCTACACAGCTCTTCAGGATTCATATGATATCATCTGACAAATATCCATCGACCACATCGGACCAGATTACAAAGACACGGTACTATGCGTTGATTACTGCACTTATATGGATAGTACTGATTTGCGGGTTGCTTTTCGCATTCAAATCCGGAAACCAGAAGGCAGTTCACGAAATTGGTCACAGTATGGCGCATGCATCATTAGAGAACGATATCATCTTCTGGAGATGGGTAGCTCGACATGGTGGCGGATATGTTCCGAAAACCGTTACAACACCTGCCAAACCTTATCTTGCGCAGATTCAAGAGCGTGATATTACGACCCCGTCCGGCAAACAACCCACACTTATTTCCCCTTCCTGCATGACACGCCAGATCTTTGAACAGTTACAAAAACAGCAGGCATTTCCCAAGGGACACATTACCAGCCTGAACCCGCTACGTCCGGAAAATGCTCCTGATCAGTGGGAAGTTCATGCACTTAAAAAACTTGAACAAGGTGCAACAGAAGTTGAAGAGTCAGTCGTAATAGATGGTCAGCCGTTCCTACGCGTTATGCGGCTACTCACAACTGAAAAACCGTGCCTTGCCTGTCACGCTTCTCAGGGGAATAAAGAGGGGGATGAACGTGGAGGTATAAGTGTCACTTTTCCATTAACACCGATTCAAACCATTATGCATGGCAAAATGCAGCAGGAAACAATTATTCATACTATTATCCTGCTGATAGGATTGGGGTTTATCTGGTTTGTTGCCAGAAAAACAACCCAGACCATGACTCTTTTGCATGATGAACGTACCAGGTCGGATGTAAAAGAAGAAAAATTGCGTGTTATTTTTGAGACGTCGGAATCGGGTATCATCCTCGTGTCTCCTCACGGCATTATAGATTTCGCCAATCGGCGAATGGCTGAAATGTTTGGAATGACGTTAGAGTCGGTAATTGGTTCTCTCTATGTTAACCATTTACATCCATCGGAAGTGAAAATTGCAGATGAGTCGATGAATCAACTCATACAAGGTACAGTTGAGTCTGTACGAGTATGTCGACAATATATTCGGGCTGACGGGACAGACTTCTGGGGGCACCTGTCGGGTAAAAGACTTGAAAATACGGATGGTACGTTACGTGCGCTGGTTGGAGTCATTTCCGACATTACCGAACGGAAAACTGCTGAGGAATCCCTCTCCAACAGCAGAGCAGAGTTGAAGGCAATTTATGAGCATGCGCCGGTCATGATGTGTCTCATTGACTCAAGTCTTCGTATACTCTATGCAAATCCCGCATTCACCGATTTCACCAACGTTTCCGAAGATGTGCTGAGAGACGTCGGATCGTATGAAGTATTTCGCTGCATCAGCAATCTGCATGAGTCGCCAGGAGTAGGTTCCGGAGCAAACATTCATACCTGTGATTTACTGACAGCCATTAATGACACCTTTAAAAGCGGATGCGTACATCAAAACATTGAGTACTCCACCTCGATAGAACGAAACGGCAGCCGGCACTCACATGTACTGCTGGGGTCAACCGCTCTTATCAACTCCACGAACAAAACCCTTTTACTCTGCCTTCACGATATTACTGACCGCAAACGGACTGAAGAGGAACGTCAACAGCTTGAACGGCAGTTCCATCATGCCCAGAAACTTGAAAGCCTCGGTGTGCTGGCCGGCGGTATTGCCCATGACTTTAATAATATTCTGACTGTTATCCTTGGGCACTGTCATATTGCCAATGAAAATCTCGGTTCTGCGAAGACCAGCATAAAGCAGATTGAATCAGCCGCCAACAGGGCTGCCGACCTGTGTCGCCAGATGCTGATCTACGCCGGAAAGAGTCCTCTGGTCCAGAGCAGCGTAAACCTGTGGCTGCTTTTAGATGAAGTCATCAAGATTCTGCAAGCGGGCATCAATAAGAACGTAACCATTGAACTGAATATGAAGCGTATTGTACCGGAAATAACAGGCGATAGCGGTCAGCTCCAGCAGATCATAATGAACCTCATCATAAATGCAGCCGAGGCGATCGGTGACAATAACGGTACTATTTATGTTGCTCTGACTCGAATTGTAATTAACACTGATCAACCTGAAAAAGACGTATTCGGGACGCTCATTCACAATGGTAATTATATCTGCCTTGAGGTAAGCGATACTGGATGCGGCATGGATGAAGAGACACAAAAGCGAATTTTCGAACCGTTCTATACAACTAAATTCACCGGGCGCGGGCTCGGTATGTCGGCCATACGGGGCATTGTTTCCGCACATGGCAGCATGTTGCAGCTCTCCAGTACACCCGGCGTCGGCACAACCTTCAAGGTTTATTTTCCGTTGCCGGAGGTATCAGGCGAAGTGGCATCAGATGACAGTGAGTCTCCCGCCTTCATCAACACCGGCAGAACGATCCTTCTGGTCGAGGATGAGCAGGCGCTGCTCGATATAGGTACCATCCTGCTTACATCACTGGGATTTAACGTTCTGACTGCAGAGAACGGCCGCGAGGCAATTGAAATGTATCAAGAGCGGGGATGCGATATCAGTGCGGTTATCCTGGATCTTGTTATGCCGAAAATGGGTGGTATTGATGCCTACCATGAACTTCGTAAAATGGCTCCCGCTCTCCCGATCATCATCTGTAGCGGCTATGACATAGAATCAGTCGAGAATATTATTAATAACGATCAGTACGCAGAATTTGAAAAAAAACCTTACAAACCAAAGCAACTCCGGGATGTAATCATGCGGATGAGGGCATAACCTGAATTATTTTTTGATGTACAGATGATTATCCATATTTTCAAGTCATTTGACGCCGAAGTTTGTATTTTGTTCATTTTGTCGTACTATTAACCCGTTCATTATATGAAGGAGAGATACATGACAAAAATTCTTATACCGCTTGCACATGGTTTTGAAGAAATTGAAGCACTGACGATTGTTGACATACTTCGTAGAGCAGATATGGAAGTTGTCATGGCCGGGCTGCTTCCCGGTCAGGTAGTCGGAGCTCATCAGATCACTGTTGTTCCTGATATGGTGCTTGCAGACGTCGACGCTGATTCCTTCACGATGATTGTCCTTCCGGGTGGACAGCCCGGTACGAATAATCTTAACGCTGATCCGCATATCCATTCACTTCTCAATAATTTCGCACTGAAAAACAAACCGATCGGAGCTATCTGTGCTGCAACTATTGTCCTTGCATCCGCTGGGCTCATCCGCGGCAAAAAAGTCACCTGTTACCCGACCTACCGTGACCAATTGAATGGCGGCATCTATGTAGATAAACCGGTCGTCAGTGACGGATCAATTATAACAAGCCAGGGACCGGGTACAGCCATTCATTTAGGTCTCGCGCTGGTTGCACGACTGGCCGGACGCCACAAATCGGATGAACTTTCCAAAGCCATGCTTGTCCAGGATATGCCACCGGAAATGTGGAACCCGAGTCTGTTCAACAGTATTATTCAGGCACTGCTTGGGGCATTGGAGCTAAAGGATACGTACACTCAGGGTCAGGCCCGCAGGGTCGCTGAATACTGCCTGAGTATCGGCTCAAAATTAAAGCTGCCGATAATCGAGATGCGGGACCTGTATCTGGGGGCCATGCTGCATGATATCGGTAAATACAGCTCTGCCGAAGATTTTCTTAACAAACCGGACAGTCTTAACCTTCGCGAAGAAACCCTGGCACGTGAGCATACCCTGAAAGGTACGCTTTTTGTCGTCGGTATTAATGAATTATGCAACATCGGTCCTACAATACTCCACCACCACGAGCACTGGGACGGTTCAGGATACCCAGGCCGACTGAAAGGGGAACAAATTCCGCTTCATGCTCGTATCGTTGCCGTCGCAGATGCGTTTGATGCCATGATTTCTAAGCGTTCATATCGTGATGGCCTTGAAAAAGAAACTGCCATGCAGGAGCTTGTAAAACATAAAGGGACGCAGTTTGACCCATTTTTAGTGGACGTTTTTATTGAGTGTTTGAATGATTCACCGTTTGAGATGAAGGATTTCAGCTTTTATTACTGATAGTTGAACGTTGCTTTTTGATTGGAGGTTTGATTTTCTGACCGGATGGTGCCGTCTGCTGCAGCTGATTTTTTGTGCCAACAACACCTTCAATCCAGAGGGAAAGTGCCCTGCTGGTTTTCAGCGAATCTTCGGGAATGACAAGATTGTTTTTTTTCGCCAGATCACCCGCATATTTGAGCTGCCCGTCACTCGGACCGCCCCCCGGTGCTCTGACTGGGGGCACAGAAAAACCCATTTTGTTATGTACTCCTCGACAAAAACGCTGCCAGGTTTCCTTGTTTTCAACAACAAGATCAAGGAAGTTCTCCATTTTGCTGGTCAAATCATAATCAATCACCCAGCCATGATTTGATCTGAGATAGTCAATAAGCTTTTCACCAGGGAGGAGGGGAACGACACTCCCACCCTTCTCTTCCTTGATATATCCCCGATCAGTAATATTTTTGGTAATAGCGGCGTAGGTTGAAGGCCGGCCAATATCGAGTCGCTCCAACTCCTTGACAAGAGAACCAAGAGTGAATCTCCCCGGGGGCTTTGTTTTCTTTTCATCGATAATTTCCTGCAGTTTGGGTATGTACTCACCGACATCTACCGGAGGAAGCAGCTGCAGCCTGGTTTCCTCATCGGCCTTCTTTTCTTTTTCCTCTTCAATCTCAGCATATACCTTAAAAAATCCGTCAAATATAAGTACCCGTCCGGCGGCCTTGAAGCGTTCGTCCTTAACCGCAAAAATCATCACAGTGGAATTATAACGCGCCGCTGCCATTTGACTGGCGACAGCACGCTTGAATATAAGCTCATAGAGTCTGGCATGGTCATGGGTCAGCCCTTCTTTGCTGATAATAGTAGCGATCTCTGCAACGGAGTGCATGTGGGTTGGCCGGATACCCTCATGGGCCTCAGCCTGGGAATTTTTTGACTTGTGCTGATACGGCTGTACAGGCAGATAGGAACTACCGAGTGTTTTTCCAATAAACTCCCTAATCTCGGTGACAAAGGCGCCATCCATGCGAACTGAGTCGGTTCGGTGATACGTAATGACACCATGATCAAACAATCCCTGTGCGAGCTTCATGGTCAGTTCCGGGGCGAACTTCAGTCTTACAGCCGCCGCTGCCTGAAGATCGACCGTTGTAAACGGTGGTTTGGGGGATTGTTTAACCTCCTTTTTTTCAACTTTTTCTGCCAGAGCGTTCGATTCACCTTTAATTGCGTCGATGATCAGTTGGGCATCCGCTTGACTGGTAAACTTGCCACTGACATGACGGGCCAGAAAAGTCGTGCCATCCTTATCCAACAGAATATCCAGCATCCAGTAGGGGGATGAATTAAAGTTGCGAATCTCCCGCTCACGGTCCACTACCAACCGAACCGCCGGCGACTGAACCCGTCCGACGCTGAAACTGCTGTGAAGACTTTTACTCGTGATCGGAGAAAGTATGTATCCCACTAACCGGTCACCGATACGTCTTCCAAGAAAGGCATTATAAAGACCTCTGTTTGTGTTTTCAAACGGCACCGCTGTGGCAAGGGATTCTTTCAGACCCTTTTCAGTGACTTCAAATATTTCCATGCGCAGACATTCTTTTGCAACGGATTTAATCTCTTCATAAATATGACAGCTGATGGCATACCCTTCCCTGTCCGGGTCACCGGCGAGCATAACGGTTTCCCCTTTCGCTGCCGCACGCAGTTCATTCGGCAGGTGCGCCTTCTTCTCGTAGTACACAAAGGTCGGTTCATAGGTGTTAAGATCGACGCCGATCTGAGCATCAGGCAGATCTTTAAAGTGCCCAACGGTCGACATGACTTTCACTTTAAGGATAGACTGAATTTTTTTCGCTTTGGTTGGGGATTCGACAATTATAAGCATATATCAGGGTCCTGATGTCTGTAGTAAGCTGTTTGACTCCAAATATACATATTTCGGTGGCATCACAACAAAAAAAGGGCACGCCTCTCAGGCGTACCCCGGTTACTTTACCACTGTTCATGTTATTACGCTTTATTTCTGAATTTTTCCGTAGCTTTTTCAGCTCCGCTTTCACGAGATTCCTGAGCTTGAGTATCACCGTCAGAAGCAAGTTTTTGAGCTGTTTTTGAAATATTTACAGCGTCTTGTTTGGCTGTTTGCTGCGCCTTAACGGAATCGGACAGAACTTGAACGGCAGGTGCTACGGTAGCTGCTGAATTTGACTGAGTCGTTCCTGATACCGGTGCAATCATGTGAGAACCTCCAATTAATTTTCATACCTGACTCTATCTATAGGTTATTTTCAGGAAAAATAAAGGATTATTTCTATCTTGTTACTATAATTTCAAACTACAGCCCGGTAAGCCGTCTTTTATCAATAAATTTTTTGTATTTCATATCTTTGGATTTTATATGATTCCACAGCCAGTCTATCAGGAAATCTCTGATTTTTCCTGCCATTGGCGTATCAATGATTTCACATTGTTTACGCATATAGTTAATCGAATCAAAAAAAGACGCGTGATCAGCCTCATGGTCTACCCTGTCAGGATAATCATACGAGGAAAACAGATCCTCTTCAGCCTTGAAGTGAGTTGTCGCGTATTCCTGTAAGCGTTCCACAAGATGCAGCATAACAGAATTTGGTTGACCATAGGTGCAGGCGAGGCTTAATTCATTTATCATATTAAACAGCTGTTTATGTTGGTTATCAATCTGTTCAAATCCCAATTCAATCTCGGAACTCCATCTCAATAATTGCATAACTCTCTGCTCCATGTGTTCCGATGCGTATTCTACAACGAGACTATATTTCTAAAAGTGTATCTGACTCACATCAGACACAATTTCCGGAAACTTCACCGTTAATTACTGTTTTTGGGATACATAATTCGCCTGAGCATACATGCTGCAGCAAAAAACAGGAGATTGACCATAACTATGGAAGCACTTGCAGGGAGGTTGGATAGTATGGAAATGAGTATGCCGATAATTACAGAGGAGCATCCCTGAAGCGCTGCCAAGAGGATACATACTCTAAATCCGCGCGCTAACTGCAGAGCCCCCGCCGCCGGAACGATCAATAACGAAGAAATCAGCATGATGCCAACAAGTTTCATCGCCAGTACGACCGACAATGCGGTAAGCAGGACCAGTATTGAATTAATAAATGACGTACGGATACCGGAAACTTTGGCCAATTCTTCACTGAATGAGATGGCAAACAGTTCGTGATAATAGAGCGTCATCAGCAACATGACCCCGACGCAGAGCAGCGCCGCAATACCAACTTCCTCATTCTTGATCGAGAGAATATTGCCGAACAGATAACTTAACAGATCAACATTATAACCTCCACCGACACTGGCCAGAATAATGCCTGCCGAAATACCGAGTGCAGAGACCAGACCAATAGCGGCGTCGCCACTCAAACGCCCCTTTTCAGTCAATTTGAGAATGCCCAATGACGCAAGGAGAACTATAGGCATTGAAATCAGCAATGACATAGCCGAGTAGAACTTGAGTGCCAACGCAATGGCGGTACTGCCAAACGTGACGTGCGCAAGTCCATCCCCGATCAGAGACAATCGACGCAATACCAAAAAGACTCCCAGTACTGAACAGAGCAGAGCGATCAGTGTGCCTGCCAGCAAAGCCCGTTGGATAAATCCGTATGAAAGTATTTCGAATATATTCATGTCAGTGTCGATGGCACATCAGATGCTGTGAGTGTTCACCGAATAATGACGACATCTCCGGGGAACAACAGAATTCATCAAAGCTGCCGTAGAAGAGCAGTTTTTTATCAAGATAGAGCATTTTGGAGGCATATTCGCCAATAGTGCCGCTATCATGGGTAACCAGCAGCACCGTGACACCTCGAGAGCGGTTTATTTCGGCAATCATTGCATAAAAACGGCCTCTAGTTTCCGGATCAAGTGCAGCCGTCGGTTCATCGAGCACAAGTAGTTCCGGATTATTTACAATGGCACGGGCGAGCAGTACACGCTGCAGCTGCCCGCCTGAAAGTTCGCCTATAAGTTTATGTGCAAGGTCTGAAATGCCGAGTTCATCGAGTAATATGCTGATGTTATCATTATCCGCACGACTCAGCCGTTTTGGAAACCGTTTCAGAGATAACAGGCCAAGCCCGACGGTCTCCCGGACCGTTGCCGGAAACACCGGGTTAACAAGATGGAGGCTTTGCGGCAGATAGCCGACTTTGTGCCATTCACGAAACTGTGCCAGTGAGGTATTGAACAGCGCAGCAGATCCGCTGTTAATTGTCACCAGACCAAGTAACGCCTTGATCAGTGTACTCTTGCCGGATCCGTTCGGCCCTACGATACCGACATAATCGCCGCGCTCCACCTGAAAGGAGACATCTTCAAGCACCTTCCCTTCACGATAGCTGCACGTCAGAAGTTGTGTTGATACTACTTTGTCCGGCATTGGAGACCTTTCTGCAGCTGCATGAGGTTGCGATCCATAAGATCAAAGAAAGTCACATTCCGTGACATGTCATCACGCGACAGATTATGGGCCCCATGAAGCATGAGCACGCCGACGCCGGATTCCTGGGCTAAGGCTTCTGTCAAGCGGGGAGAGAGTAGTTCTTCCGCGAACAGATACGTGACACCGGATGATTTCACTTCACGTACAAGCGCTATCATACGCTCTGCCGACGGTTCTGCATCAGAAGAAATACCGCTTAGTGCGTGATACTCCAATCCGTATCGGTGTGCAAGGTAGCCAAACGTAAAATGTCCGCCATGGAGCAATGTTCTGGTTGCACAGTCAGTGAGCTGCTGTTTGTACCGGTGATCTAGTTCGAACAACCGCGTTTTCAGCCCTTCAGCATTCTGACGGTATTCACTGCCATTGGCCGGATCTGCAGCTACAAACCCTGCCAGGATCGAATCAACCATACGCGCAGCATTGGTGAAATCAAGCCATACATGCGGGTCCATCCTTGTTGCATCATCATGTCCGGCATCCTCTTTTTGACCGTGACCATGTTCCTTGTCACCCGTACGTTCCTGATAGTTGACATGATCTCCGGCATTTACTACCCGAAGTGCTCGGTTATTAATGCCGGCGATAACCTTCGCCGCCCAGGGCTCCATATACGCACTGGTATAGATAAACAGCCCGGCATGACTGATCCTGATCATATCTTCCGGTTTCGGTTCAAAGGTGTGCGGTTCGACACCCGGAGGGAGCAACATAGTCACCTGTGCCTTGTTACCGGCGATTGTACGGGCAAAGTCATACAGGGGAAACAGGGTCGTAATAACCTGCAGGCCTGCTGTCGGCGTGTCATCGGTTTTTTTGCAGCCGGACAAAAAAATGAGAGCGCTGCAGCAGGTAATGATAATGAATGATGGAATAATTCGATACGTCACAGCGAATCCCTTGTTTGATCCGTGCGCAGCCGTATCCCATCGGGAGTGATCGTCACGGTACCTTCTTTATACAATCCCCCTACAGCCTTTTTAAAACTTTTTTTACTTAAACGGAGCATTAAGGCAATCGCGTCAGGAGCACTTTTATCCGTTAAGGGTATAAATCCATTGTGCGCAGCCAGTGCGGACAGTAGTACTTCCCGGTCCTGTGCGGTATCAAGCATGCCGCCCTTACGCAGTGTTACGTCGACTTTGCCGTCATCCCTTATTTTTTTTACGTAACCGCGAAGATGCTCACCACAGGACGGTTTTACAACCAGTTCGGTGTGAAAGATCAATCCACCAAAGCTGTTATTGATTATCACCTTTGCTCCTAAATCTGTGCAGGCATACACCAGAAGATCAACCTCTGCACCAGCTGATATACTGTCATCAACCGGAACGATAAATTTATCAAGTTTTGCCGATGCCGCGATCCTGCCGCTTGAGTGGAGGAAAATCCTTACCAGCACCTGATCTCCCCTCCTGACCGGTTCCATTTGTTCACCAAACGGCAGGAGAAGATCTTTTTCCAACCCCCAGTCAAGGAAGGATCCGACTGTTGTTGCCTCCTTGACCTTTAAAAGTGCAAAATCACCCACGACGGCACGCGGACGTTTCGTGGTCGCGGTTAAACGACCATCAGAGTCAACGTACACAAAAACATTCAGGACGCTTCCTGCCCGCGCTCCTTCCGGAACAAGCCGCAATGGAAGCAATATGTCACCCTCATCCGATGTAAAGATTGCCCCGGATGCAGTTATGCGGTCAATTGCAAGTGTATTATAAGTACCGACGTGAAGCATATTAATCTCCTCTAAATCTTCAAACAGCTAATAGCGCCACTTGAAGTTGACCGTTTTACAGCCGGGCATTACCTTTCGAAACACGCTCAATCCATCTTCTGTAACATTTGTGCCACTACAGGTAAACCATTTCAGACCCGGAATGAGCGCAAGATTCAATATCCCCGTGTCACCTACCGGTGTGTGATATATTGAAATCCGTTGCAGTGACAGCAATGACCGGAGCAGTGCCAATCCTTGATTCGTAATACCGGCATCGGAAAGGTACAGTTCCTGAAGTCCGGTAAGATGGTCAATCTGATGCAGGACTGAGTCGTCACAGTTGTACAGAAACAGGGATTGCAGATCATCGGACTGCAGATTCTTTAAAAAGCACGTATCCATGCCGTTCCCCGCTTTTACATCCAACCGCACCGAGGTATCCAGGAAGACCTCTTTTGCCCCCTGCGCAATCCCGATGCGCTGCCAGTCACGAAAATCAATTGAAGAAGCCTTGCGGATATAGAGTGAACCGCAGTTCTGCTCAACCGGAAAGCGGATTATCCGCGTCTCAAAGCGGGTGCCGGTGTCATCCGTCACTCCTCCGACCTCACCGCGAGCGGTTGCCAGACGGCGCCGGATTCGCGCTATGTCAAGGTCGACTGCTGCAGCCATTTCCGCAAGGAGGTCAACGCCATCTCCCAACGAGTCTTCCACTCGGAGTTTGAAATGGAAAATATCAGTCTGTTTCAGCTCTTCTGTCTGACGAATAACCGCATGAATATTTTGCTGGACCGCCGCAAGTTGACGAATAACGCGTACAAGCTCAAGTGCAATGTCCGTTTCAGATCCGTACACGACAGGCGCTTGTTCCCATTCGCTCAAAAGGTCTATCAACACCTGCCGATTTCCGTTTTGATACGCTTCGTTAGCAAGAGACATCAATTCCTGTCTCCGCAACCGTTCAATTTCATCAGCGGCAAGATCCGGGTGAACCGCTTTTGCCACGCCCCGGTACAATGACTTGAGGCTCAGATTGTCAACATCCTGGATTGTATCATCGTCATCAAGCAGATCAGTCGTGTGCTGGAAGTGGGTGTAGGCAGGCGACTGTTTCAGCGGTTCTGTCAGGTTTTCCACAACAGTTTCACCCAACAGTCCCTTCAATTGCCACTCAAGGTCTTCAAGAGCTTGAATCCGCACTCCAAGAATATCTTCATACACCTGTTCGAAGAGGCGTATCTCCGATTTCAAGCGACTGTATTCCTGCTCACGCCGCTGCAGATCCGCTTTTGCCTGGGACAACTGCTGATATTTATGCTCCAGTTCAACCTCTTCAGGAGTCTTTAAACGGTTCTTGAAGGGTGTCACAGCACACGCTCCGTCAGTGTCAACTCACGAACTTCACGTGCGAGCGGCAAGGTGATACGCCGTTTTTCCGCCATTGCATAGCGATATAAGTGTTGAAAAGAAGTTATCAAAGCACCAACCTCACGACTGGTTGTTGACAGAACGTAATCGACCACATCATCAGGTATCCGTATTTGATGATCTTCGGCAACCTTCTTGATAATCATTCTCCGCGAACGGTCATCAGTAGTATCGAGTCGTGCTACCAGTCCCCATAGTAATCGCGACGTCAGGTGATCATCCAGGGTGGTCAGTTCACGTGGCGGTGTGGCACCTGCCATGGCAATTGTGCGGCCGGAGGTATGGAATTCATTGAACAGCTGCCATAGAGCACGTCGCAGGTCGGGATTATCAGGCATTTCCTGAAGATCATCCACGATAAGTCCCTCCGCTGCAGTAAACGTTGACACAAGCAGTTCCGGAGTAACTGGATTGCGGAGTGAAAGATAGGGGAATTTGCAGCCGGCGATTGAGCGCAGCAGATGTGTTTTACCCGACCCTGAAGGACCATGCAGGTACAGCAGGCATTCTGAGTCAGAAGGATTTGCAATCCGCAATGCAAAGCGAAGCGCCGCAGCATTCCCTTCACAGGGGACAAAACTGATAAAACTGAACACCGGGGTAACTGGAAAATCGAAGATCTGCTGCATGCTAAAAAAGGGTCGCCTGGGACGATTCCGGAGCAATGCGCCCAAAATGGAGATAGGCGGCGCGTGTTGCAACTCTGCCACGAGGAGTGCGATTGATGAAGCCGTTCTGAATCAGGAACGGTTCGTATACATCTTCGATGGTATCGCTTTCTTCACTGATTGCGGCTGCGATCGTGTCAAGACCGACCGGACCACCTCCGAATTTGTCGATAATCGTCAGAAGTATCATGCGATCCATCTGGTCAAAGCCCATTTCATCGATTTCAAGCAGTTTGAGTGTTTCCCTGACAACATTGAGTGTGATAACACCATCGGCACGAACCTGCGCATAATCACGCACACGGCGTAGCAGGCGATTGGCAATCCGTGGCGTCCCACGACTGCGGCGTGCCAGTTCAGATGCCCCGAGAGGATCAATTTCCATTCCGAGAATTCCGGATGACCGGCATATAATTGTGGAAAGCTCATCATATGTGTAAAACTCGAGTCGTGAAATAACACCAAAGCGGTCGCGAAGAGGCGAAGAGAGAAGACCGGCCCGGGTTGTGGCGCCTACCAGAGTAAATCGGG
>JAQTXD010000118.1 GCA_028688955.1 Desulfuromonadaceae bacterium | reverse complement strand
GCACTCTTTGCGACAAATAATGTTTCACTGTTCTGGGCGTTCACGTGTTTTATTATCCTCTGCTACGCACATTGAAATTCCACGGGACAGCCATGACCGTCCTCTTCAAGCATGCATTCATCTGTCACCGTCTGACAGCTCAATCATGCCCCTCAGATCATCCTCGATCTTTTCCGGCGTGTCGGTCGGAGCGTAGCGCTTAAGCACCTCCCCTTCCCGATTAACGAGAAACTTGGTGAAATTCCACTTGATCGCCTCGCTGCCAAAGAGTCCCGGTTGTGCCTTCTTGAGGTATTTGTAGAGCGGATGCGCTCCACTGCCGTTGACCTCTATCTTGGCAAAGAGGGGAAAGGTAACGCCATAGGTGAGAGAGCAGAAGCTTTGTATCTCCGCCTCGCTGCCCGGTTCCTGATGAGCGAACTGGTCGCAGGGAAAGCCGAGCACAGCAAAGCCCTTGTGCCGATAGCTTCGATAGAGCGCTTCAAGCCCCGTATACTGGCCGGTAAAGCCGCACTTACTGGCGACGTTAACGATCAGCAATACCTGCCCGCGGTAGGTCTCCATTGACTCGCTCTGCCCATCGATGGTCGTGACGGTAAATTCGTAGAGATTCATGACGCTCCTGAGATACAGTCAAATTTCAGAATAAGATGCTCACTTCCCTTTTTTCTATAGCTTTAATCCCGGCAACTGCTTCGCATATCCCTGACATCTATGAACCTTGCCTGTAATCACCTGAATTAAATCCCGTGCAAACTCTTCTTCAGTAGGCGTAAGAAGTTCCGGCAAAGAGATTTCCGTCAGCGAGCGAAGCATGTTATTACAAAGTGAGTCGAGCATCCGTGCTGTCTGACGTTGTGGCAACTTGCACTCAAAACACATCTCGGCCAGCTGCCATGCCTCGATATCGTCAGGATCAAAGACGTCGCCGATTGCCATCGCAATATCCCGATCATACTGATCTCCGCAGACGTCGAGACAGACCAGATCGTATGCCGGGGCAAGGTAAATTCCTTCTTTTCCAACGAAAAAGGAAATATTTTTCGCATGAGCATCACTATTGCCGATCAACAATTGAAACAATGTCCAGCTCAACATGTCCCTAATCGTCAGCGCAGGGACTCTGCATAACCTGGCAGAATCAAACAACATTTGCAACGATGCGCCACTCCTCAAACCAGCGGCATGTCCTGCCTTGCCAAACGGCCGCTCATATTTGTATGTTGGCAGCAAATCCAGCATCTGGCACCCGTCGATCAAATGTAGACGCTTAATCAACCTATCACCACTCCACTTTCTGTCAAAGCGCTCCACCACCAGGACCGGTTCCCCTATCCTCTCAAACTTAACGTTGGCCACAGGTAATCCGGCCAGACGAGCAAGCGTCATACAGATAAATTCATTGAGTACAAGATGGATGTTTTGCCTGGTCTCGAATTTTAGAATGTGGGTTGAGGCGAGGTCTCCCTCACCGAAGCCAAAAGAGCCATCCGGCATGATCAATATCGGCAATTTATCCTGCACGCCTGCCGTTGAAAGCCGTTGTTTGCCGTCCCACAGGCTAATCGGCGTATCATTACGCCCCCGAATTCTTTCCTCCAGCTCTTGTCTCTCAATTGGCCGGAAATTAGTCGCGTTTGCCTCGTTACCAATACGGAAGGTGAGTGCCCCGGTTGTTTCAGATCCGATCGCGGCGATCAACCCAAAGGTGTTTGACTTGGAAATTTGCGCTGATAACGACAATTGCTCAAGCCACCTCCCTTCAGGCAGGAGGTTGGCAAGAAAACGCCTGACAGAACCATCAGGAGAGTTTTGAAACTTCAGGTGTGGAGATATCGGAAATCCCCCCCCTGCAATCCAGGTTTCGTCATATTCCAGGCAATAGGCATCAGATGATGCGTCGAGAACAATCTTTCCGAGATAGACACCATCCAGATAGGTCAGAAGGTTTTCTGTCATGAGTTTACCTTGCTGCCGATAGTAAGTGATATTCCAAGCATCTTACAGACGGTCAGGATTGAACTCAGCTTAACATCGCCACTGGCTTTTTCTATTTTCTGCATGGTGCCTACAGCCACACCACAGAAAGCGGCTGCCTCATGGATTCCCATACCCGTCTTGGTGCGACTTGCTCGTACGAAGAGACCGAGTGTCTCCGCATCAAGCAGTGGCTGGGCTTCCGGGACAGGAAATCGCATTATTACTCTTCGCATACTCCGCTCCATTGTTGAGCTTACTCGCTATAATACTATTACGATACTACGATAGGTAAAAACATGTCTTAATTCAACATAAATATCACCGAAATGATATCTACCAGCACTTTATGCGTTTCCGGGGCTAAAATAGCACCGCAGTAATATACTGCGAATAGGATTTTTCTCAGCAGAGTTGGGAGAGTATGGCAATACCTTGCTCAATTTCGCAGCTTTTCATCCCGCCGAAACCGAGCAGTAAAGTCGCAGCTTCGGGTTGGCCGGTCATGTGGAAATCAGAAAACGGGTACAGCCAAATGCCTCTTTGGCGTGCTCGATCTATGATCTCCGCTTCGCTCTGCCTCGTGTCGGGCAGCATCAGAACAACATGGAGTCCGGCGCCCTGGCCGACAACAACGGCCCGTGTGCCAAAATGAGTATCAACCGCTCTCAGCAGGATATCGTGTGTCTTTTTATAGATCATGCGCATCCGTCGTATATGCCGCTCCCAGTGCCCCTGCTCCATGAAATTTGCCATGGCTCTCTGTTCCAGCAGCGAGACCGAGGGGAAATAAGCCCGGTAAAGCTGGCGGTAGGTTGCAAGCAATGAGTAGGGGAGCACCATGTAGCTCAAGCGGAGCGCCGGGGAGAGTATTTTCGAGAAGGTTCCCGAATAGATTATGTTTCCGCTCGGGCGCAGCCCTTGTAGTGACGGTATGGGCTTTCCATGGTAGCGGAGTTCGCTGTCATAATCGTCTTCGATGATGAACCTGCCGCCCGATTCCGCCCATTCAATCAATGCCAGCCGGTGAGCCACCGGCATCACATACCCCAGGGGCAATTGGTGTGAGGGGGTGACGTAGGCGATGGTGCTATTACCGTCCTTCAGCTGGTTCAGGTCCATCCCCCCCTGCCCGACAGGAACAGGAAAGATCGTATAGCCATGGTTTTGGAAAACGGAACGGGGCAGGTGGTAGCCGGGATTCTCGACCGCTACCACGGAATGACTACCCTTCAGCAGTTGTGCAACAATTTCAAGGCTCTGCTGAAGTCCGGTGCAGACGATGATTTGATCCGGGTCGCAGGTCACGCCGCGTGATCTTTCCAGGTAACCTTGAATAGAGCAGCGCAACCCCCAGTCGCCTTGGGGATCGCCATACTGGACAAGCTGCTGGCTGTTCCGGCGCAGGCCGTCAATGAAACATTTTCGCCAGAGTTCCGCAGGAAAACTTTCCGGATGAAGGCGGGCAGGATGGAAATCATAGGCGAAGCAGGACGGGGGACCTGGAAGGTAGTCGTTTCTGCCCGGTTTGCCGGATGTAGCCTGCGGCGCAACCTCCTGGTCAAGTGCCGACACGAAATACCCGCTGCGCGGTCTGCTGTAGATGTATCCTTCTGCGTAAAGTTCCTGGTAGGCGCCATCTACAGTGTTGCGACTGGCCGAAAGTTCGCTGGCCATATTCCTGACAGACGGGAGCCTGGATTCGGCAGGCAGCTTGCCTGACAGGATCTGCTCTCTGATCTGGTGGTAGAGTTGTGTGTACAACGGCACAGGACTACTGCTGTCCAGGATGAACATGTCGCCCCCGGTCTTCTCAACGAGTTTTAGCGGTTTTTGAAGTCGGATTTCTTGTCAACACGACTCGCCGCCCCTCCCTGCATATTCGCATATTACATAATCTGCCACCATAAAATAAATGAAAACTGCTACTGCCATTGGTTGCAAACAAGGTATATGTTGGCATCACAAACGTCAGGTCAGGTAACGCTGCAAATCACAGGAGGTAATGACAATGATCCCGGAAAAATTGCTGGAAATTATGAAACAGGATGGAGTCGTCGCAATTGCAACATTGGGTGAGGATGGCCCGCATATGGTCAACACCTGGAACAGTTATCTGAGAGCCACCGAAGATGGCCGCCTGCTGATACCTGCCGGTTACATGCATCGTACCGAGGCGAACATTGCTTTCAACCCGGAAGTATTAATAACCCTGGGGAGCAGTAAAATCAAAGGTCTGTATGGACCGGGCGCGGGCTATCTGATCAAGGGCAGGGCACAATTTGTAACATCAGGCCCGGATTTTGATGTTCTCAAGGCAAAATTTGAATGGCTGCGAGCCACAGTAGCTGTTACCATCGAGTCTGCCACTCAGACGTGGTAATTTTCGATATGTGCAGAGCAACGGTCATTAAAAACGATAAGGAGAATTGCAATGGATGTTGCAGAAAAAGTGTTAGAAATCATGCGGGCGGAAGGGCAGCCGCTCAACGCCGGAAAAATTGCTGAACTTGGTGGTCTTGACCGTAAAGATGTCGACAAGGCAATGACGAAACTTAAAAAGGAAGAAAAGATTGTTTCGCCGGTACGTTGCTATTGGACAGCGGCTTAGGACAGGCGCTTTAAATTATTGACGGTCACATCGTCAGGGGGGCACCAAATCTCAAATTTGAGATTTGGTGCCCCCCTCTGCTTTCATTTAATGAGGTACCAATCGTGATCCCAGTTTCTTGTCGCCACTCTTTGGGATCATAATTCTTTTAGGAACCCTGATCCGGGCGATATCACTCGCAGCATCAACATTATGCATCTTCGTAATGTTTGTTAAAAAATCAGCTACATCCTCAAAAACATGTGGCTGATCCTTTATTTTTCTAAGGGCACCCAACACCCCTTCTTCCCAGTTTTCAAGCGGCTTGGTGTCCGGATCTTCAAACAGAATGATATATTTGGTGCCGCCCAGTTTATCTATTGCTTTCAGAATCTCGGCATGAGAAAAATCAAGAAATTTCATTACGAGCGCCATGGAAAGAGGATGTACCGGTTTAGTTATGTCATGGAAGCACCGGTTGGCAGCTATGGCATTCAGGTGTTTACTCAAACCGCTATCATTAAGAAAACTCTCTATATCTGTATAACCACTTTTCAACAATCGCGAATTAATAATCTTTTGCAATGCAATCTGGTAGTTAAGTATCTCCTTTTCAGACATGCTTCCTCCAAATATATTTAATTAGGGACACTCCCGAATGGCGCTAGTTTAAGGTTATTTGGTATATAAAAAGCGTTGTTTTGTTAGTTAGAATAGTTTCATAAATAGGCTAAATATGCTATGTTTCGCCTATGAAAAATACAACATATATCACGCCACTGTTACCGGGTTTTAGCCGGCAGATTATGCGACGAAAACCTCGCTCTGTTCAGCAGAAACTCGCAGAAAAATTAGCTCTGCTACGACAGAAGTCTTTCAAGCAAATCGGTGAGGTCTTTGAAAAATTCATTCCCCGTGTGCTTCTCAAGCCGGAGTCGTCAGGGGCCATGAGCCGCAGGAGGCTGTTTTCAAAGGAGAACACCTTCTGGGCCTTCTTCAGTCAGGTACTGGATGCCGACGGCGGTTGCATGGAAGTGGTCCGTAAACTTCAATCCTATGCCTCCATCAAGGGGATCATGGTTCCCTCGTCCTCAACCGCTTCGTACTGCGCTGCCCGCAAGAAGCTGAATGAACAGATGCTCTCTGATATTCTTGCACATACCGCTGATCGGCTCGATCAAATGCCGGAGGCCGGCATGCTGAACAATCGTCGAGTTATTGTTGTAGATGGCACGGGCGTCAGTATGCCGGATACGCCCCAGAGCCAGCTTGTCTGGCCACAGACTGCCTCACAGAGGCCGGGATGTGGCTTTCCCACGGCCCGTATTTGTGCCTGTTTCTCATTGGAAAGCGGAGCCCTGCTTAGTTACGCCATTGGCAACAAGAAGAACCATGAACTCCCGCTATTCCGCCAGCAGTGGGAAATATTCAGACCAGGAGACATATTCCTGGGAGATAAAGGGTTCTGTAGCTATTTCGACATTACAAACCTCAAAAAACAGGGAGTAGACAGTGTCGTCACCCTCGCTCGAAGAACGCCAGTCAACGATGCAAGCTGCATCAAAAAACTCGGGCCTGATGATCTGATGATTTCATGGAAGCGCCCGGTACATAGCGCCAATCTGTCGTATTCGCAAGACGAATGGGCAAAACTCCCGGAAGAATTGATCCTGAGACAGATCCGGGTTGCGGTAAACAATCCGGGATTCAGAACTCAGGAATTTTATATTGTTACCACCCTGCTTGATGCTGTGCAATATCCGGCGTCGGAACTGGCCGAAGTTTACTTCAAGCGTTGGGATGTAGAGCTGTTTTTTCGCGACATCAAGACAACCATGAAGATGGACACCCTGCGGTGCCTAACACCGGAAATGATACGAAAAGAAATACTGATGCACTTCATCGCCTACAACTGCGTCCGCCGGTTAATGTTCGAGGCTGCAGAAGAGGCGGATATTGAGGTTCGCGTTGTAAGCTTCAAAGGTAGTTTGCAAGCGCTTCGTAACTGGGAACCGCATTTAAATCAGGCAAAGGTCAGCAACTCTGAGCGTTTCAGGCTGATCAGCGACTTATATGATGCAATGACCAACACACCGCTCAGACAACGTCCGGGGCGAAGTGAACCACGATGCCTGAAGCGAAGACCCAAAAATTATCAGCGATTGACTGCGCCAAGACATGAAATGAAAGAGATACCACACAAGAACAGATATCGTGCTGAAAACTCTTAAACTAGCGCCATTCGGGTAGGCACCTATATTATGGTGTCGAAAAATGTATTGGGGGCGGATGAAGCTGATGAAGCAGCGAGCTATTTTGTGCAGACAGTGAGTGTTGGGGCAATGGGAGATAAGTGGGATAGACAAGCTATATTCATTACGGCCAAGTCGCATCCACTGAAGCAGGCTCGGGAGTCGTGGGGCAGTTGAAGGTCGGAGGTGGTGG
>JAQTXD010000038.1 GCA_028688955.1 Desulfuromonadaceae bacterium | reverse complement strand
CCCTTGTCGCAAGCAGCCAGCGGACACAACGATTCCGGAGTGAAACACTTTCCGACGGCTCGATTCTATTTACCAACATCCCCTAATCGCTCCCCTGATGCTTGACCAGATCGCAAAATATTCTGCAAAACTGATTTCTGACGGCTCGGCACACAGTGGGCAGATCGCCTTTGCCGCTCAGGATGACAGAATGATTTCAGATGGTGCGGCGGTTCTGGCACAGTTATCAGAGTCAATTCTATCCCGTCTGAATTGCCTTGCTCTTGTTGTCGCAGTCCCATCTCTTTCTTTTGCCGAATTTCTCATTCAACGTGCCGCACACCACGAACACGAGATTCTTCCACGCGATACCGAAACTCGTACTTTTTTACACGACATTCCAATTGTACGAAAAAATGAAATGGGGGCTGTTCCGGCAAAGACATATGCAACACTACTGGGCAATCGCAAAGGAATCGTAGTTGAGGGAGTTGGAATAATTGCAGCCGGAGCATTAACCGTGGAACAGGCCTATATTAACTGGTCTTCAGTTTTCCATTCAACTTACATAAAATATCTTGAAGATCTGTTGGAATTCGGCTTCATGATACCGGGTGAACGGGAGTTCTTTGATCAATTCCGCACAGAACTGCTCCTTCCGCTTTCATCTGAAGGACTCATATTCAAACACGGGCCATTTTATGACAAAAACATCATTCTCGAAGAAATAGCCCGTGTCGGCAGGTATACCGTGCAGCGCCGACTGGTTGATTCATTTTTCGGTAACATTTCATATTCAAACGGTACCCAGATATATATCTCACAAACCGCTTCAAGCCTGGATGAACTGCCCGGCTGTATTGATCCGGTACCTTTTGAAAACAGCTCAACGGTCGGAATAACCGCTTCCAGCGAACTGGTTGCACACCGCTCCATTTTTGAAACCATCGGCTGTCGTGCCATTTTGCACGGTCATCCACGCTTTGCTGTTGTTTTGAGCATGCTCTGTGAGAACAAAAAAAACTGCAGCGTAAAGGACTGCTGGAAGGATTGTTCACATGTGCGTTTTCTAAAGGATACACCGGTAGTGGCGGGAGAAATCGGCGCCGGCGGCATCGCAAAGAATGTACCGCCGATTATCGGCATAACCGGTTCAGCCATTGTCTACGGTCACGGAGTATTCAGCACCGGAATGACCGATTTCCGAGAAGCATTTCAGGGGTTAATTGACGTTGAAAACTGGTGCCGAACTGAATATTTCAGGCGATTTGACGAAAAGCATAACCATTCTGAGAAATCATCGGCCAACCGTTGCTGACAATCCCTTCACCAGCGCATTCTTTTCCGCTGCGGTCAGGCGAGCTTCCGGGTGCGTGGGTAAATACTGGAGTGGCGGCATCCCACCCTTGATCACTTCCTTGGTTATCTTAGCAGACTGCTCCCCTTCTCTGGTGCCGTTCCAGTCGGAAAAATTCAGTTCTTTTCGCCCCTCCTCTACATCATACTGAACCAGCCACGATAGAGGAGCAATTTTTGAGTATCCGGGCCAGACCGTTTCATGGCTGTGACAGTCAAAACAGGCGCGCTTGGCAAGTTCCCGTGTCGCCGGGCTATCCCAGGACGGTTCCCTCACAACAGGCGGATTGGTGTGGTTCTTTCCGTATGGGACCACCTGAATCACCAGTAAACACAAAACAGTCAAACCGGCCATGGACAGGAGAGTCTTTGTATTCGGTTTCTGCATAAGATACCCCCAGCTACTGCGAGACAGCAGACATCTTGCCTACGACCTATGCTACAGGCTGCACCTTCCGGGCAATTTCAAACAGCGCAATCCCTCCGGCGACTGACGCATTCAGTGAACTTACCCCTCCGTATTGCGGGATCGACATGACAACATCGCACTGTTTCCGCACGAGCGGCCTGATGCCCTCTCCCTCCCCGCCAACAACCAGCACAACGTTTCCTGAAAAATCAGTGGCATAGACTGACTGACGGGCAGCTCCGTGCAGCCCATACACCCAGTAGCCGCTTTTCTTCAGAGCTTCAAGTGTGTGTGCAATATTGGTTACCATGGCCACCGGAACAGTTTCGACTGCACCCGCTGATGTTTTTTCCGCGGCGGCGGTTATCCCACAGGCACGGTCTTTGGGGATAATAACACCATTAACGCCGGCACAGGCAGCAGAGCGGATCAACGCGCCAAGATTGTGTGGATCCTGAATTGCGTCAAGAACCAGAATATACCCGGGTGAACCGGAGTGACTGATTGTTGCCAACAGATCGTCGAAGTCGGCATATCGGAAAGGTTCTACCTCCAGGGCGATACCCTGATGATGTGACGATGCACACATCTTGGTCAGATCAACCTTGTCCCTGCGATGAACAGCAATTCCCCGCTCCTCTGCAAGGCGAATAATCTTTTCAACACGGTGGTCAGTAGCACTGACCTGAACATAGAGGTTAAAGGCTCCGCGTGTCCCCTGCAGTGACTCTTTTACCGGGTTGACGCCAAAAATCAATTCACCCTTCATGCCACACTCTCCGTTATCTCGGCCGTGATCAAATCTGCGGAATGACCGGGGTCTGCGGCTTTGGCAATCGGCCGCCCGATCACAAGATAATCTGCTCCAGATGAAACTGCCTCGCCGGGGGTCATAATTCGTTTTTGATCATCTGCAGCGGCAAAGGATGGTCTCACCCCCGGTGTAACTATTAAAAAATCAGGGCCGCACGCATCTCGTATCAGACCGATCTCCTGCGGAGAGGCAACCACACCATCCATACCGGATTCCCTGGCCAGCCTGGCCAGACGCACAACCATGTCCTGAACAGTGTGTTCAATGCCGATCTGCCGTAGTGTCACAGCTGTTGATGAAGTAAGAATAGTTACAGCAAGCAGTCTGGGACGGTCCGCACCGCTGAATTCACGGTGCACCGCAGATACCGCTGTTTCCATCATTTCCGCACCACCCAGTGCGTGCAGATTGGCAAGCTGGACACCAAGCCGCGCAGCTTCAAGCATCGCGTTGGCAACCGTGTTGGGAATGTCGTGATATTTGAGGTCGAGAAAGACATTACCGCCATGACGCTGCACTGCTTTGACAGCAGCAGGACCACAGGAGGTAAACAGCTCCTTGCCGACCTTGAACATCCCTATCTTACCTGCCAGCGTTTCAGCCCAGCGGTCAATATCATCCAGTCCATGCACATCCAGTGCAAATATTATTTTATTACGCGCCTCTTCTAACGTCATGGCATCCTCATTTCATAAAGTCTATCGCAGCAGCGGTTATTCCTTCAGCATCTATTCCAACATCAGAGCGTAACTGGGCCTGACTTCCCTGTTCGATAAAGTGATCGGGCAAACCAAGACGCCTCACTTTCACATCCTGCATGTTGTTGTCGTATAGCAACTCCAGAACGGCACTGCCAAATCCCCCCTGAAGGGCGTTTTCTTCCACAGTGATGATCCTGCCGCTTCGGCGGGCGACCCTCAGGATAAGTTCAGTATCAAGTGGTTTTATAAAACGGGCGTTGACAACCGCCGCTGAAATTCCCTTCAATTGAAGCGCTTCAGCGGCCTGAAGTGCCGGGTATACCGTCGCCCCTATGGCAATGATAGCCAGATCATTACCGTCACACAACTGTTCACCCTTCCCAACCTCCAGACATTTCAAATCACGGTCGAGCTCAACCCCAAAGCCCGCCCCTCGCGGATAACGGATTGCAATCGGCAGATCTGAATAAACGGCCGTTTTGAGCATATGACGCAATTCGTTCTCATCTTTGGGCGCCATAATCGTTATTCCCGGCAGATGACGCAGGTATGAAAGATCAAACACACCATGATGGGTCGGTCCATCATCACCCACCAATCCGGCACGGTCCATGGCTATGGTAACGGGTAAATGCTGGAGACATATATCATGAAAGACCTGATCATAGGCACGCTGAACGAAAGTTGAATATATTGCAACCACCGGGCGATACCCCTCCGCAGCCAGACCTGCAGCGAAGGTCATTGCATGCTGCTCAGCAATCCCGACGTCAAAAAAACGATCGGGAAATCGATGAGAGAATGGATTGAGTCCAGTTCCATCCGGCATGGCTGCCGTAATTGCGACAATTTTCGGATCAGCTTCCGCCAATTGCACAAGCGTTTCACCGAAGAGATCCGTATACGATTTAAGCGCGGGTTTTGCAGCCCCCTTGCCGGTGGCAACATCAAATGCACCGACACCATGAAATTTTGACGGTGTTTCTTCGGCAGGCTTATACCCCTTCCCTTTGGTCGTCATGATATGCACCAGTAACGGACCATCAAGCTGATTAATATTATTGAATACTTCCACCAACTGTTTCAGATCATGTCCATCCAGAGGCCCAAGATAATCAAAACCGAGCGCTTCAAAAAGAGAGCCGGGAGTAAGAAATCCCTTCAACGAGTTTTCCGCTCGACGGGCAAAATGGAGGATGTCAGTACCAAATGCCGGTATCTGTTTGAGTAATAGCTGCATCTCCTTTTTCAGGTCACGATAGTACCGTCCTGTCATCTTACGGGAGATAAATGCGGAAAAAGCCCCGACGTTTTTTGAAATCGACATTTCATTGTCGTTCAGAATGACAATCAGATTCTTTTTGAGATGCCCCGCCTGATTCAGCGCTTCAAACGCTATCCCGCCAGTCAGAGAGCCATCTCCAATCACTGCAATCGAGTGGCTTTGTTTACCCTTCAGAGAGGCAGCAGCAGCCATACCAAGGCCAGCTGAAATGGAGGTTGAAGCGTGGCCGACCCCAAAGGCATCATGCTCGGACTCACAGCGTTTCGGAAAACCGGATATCCCTTTGTATTGACGTTGGGTATGAAAACGTTCGCGGCGGCCGGTGAGGATTTTGTGAGTATAGGCCTGATGCCCGACATCCCAGATAATCTTGTCAACAGGCGAATCAAAACAGTAGTGCAGTGCAATCGACAGCTCAACCGTGCCCAGATTGGAACCAAGGTGCCCACCGGTCTTTGAGACCGTTTCCAGAAGAAATTTTCGCACTTCGGCAGCAAGTTCAGGAAGTTGTTCCGGTTTTAACTTTTTCAAATCTGTTGGTGAATGTATATGTTCAAGCAGCATTGCGTAATACCTCTATTGTTTCCCTGCATAGTTGTGTGTGCGGAACCAGCAGACAGCCCGCTCCAAAGCATCCCGTACCGGCGTTTGCGGCAGACCAAGCTCCCGGACGGCTCTCCCTGAATCAAAATACATATGGTGCGCCGCCATCTTGACCCCCGCCAACGGAATAAGCGGCTCACGTCCGGTAATGCGTGAAAAGCCCTCATTAAGCCAGGCTGCAACCAGAACCGGAGTATACGGCAGGCGGACCTTTGGTGCCGGGATTCCGGTAATTTCCTGCAACATCGTGAAAATTTCGCAAAGGGAGCAATTGGAATTACCCAGAATATACTTTCTACCGATAATACCCTTTTGCTCCGCCAAAATATGTCCGCGCGCACATTCCTCAACCCCAATCAGATTCAGGCCGGTGTCAAGATATGCCGGCATTTTCCGTTTCAGAAAATCGACAATAATTTTACCGGTCGGCGTTGGCTTTATATCCCCCGGTCCCACAGGCGTAGAGGGGTTCACGATGACAACGGGTAATCCACGGGCAATAAATTTCTCCGCCTCCCGCTCGGCAAGGTATTTACTTTTTTTGTACGGCCCGACCATATCAGCCAGTGAGACGTCTGTCTCTTCAGTACCGGGATTTCCTCCGCCAGGATTGCCGAGCGTCCCGACGCTGCTCGTATAGACAACCCGGGAAAGGTTGTTTTTAAATGCCGCCTCAAGAGCAGCAACGGTTCCTCCCACATTTATCCGGTACATCTCCTCAGGATTACGCGTCCAAAGTCGATAATCTGCTGCGGCATGGTAAAGAACATCGCACCCCGCAAGCCCTTTCAGCAGACCGGTCGCATCAAGGAGATTCCCCTTCCACAATTCAACGTCGAGTCCTTTCAGATTGGAAAGATCAGAAGATTCACGTACAAGAACCCGTACCTCACGCCCATCGTTAAGCAGTTCCCTGACAATACTGGCACCAATAAATCCGGTTGCACCGGTAACAAACGTTTTCATGCCGAACAGATGAAAGACTTCATCGTCATACGATAATATATTTCCACACTCATGTGATCATTTCCCGAACGGTCACGAAACTACACCTCCCGTTTTTCCTGCAGCAAACGGCGGTATCTTCCAAGTGCCGTTAAGGGGAAACAATTCCGGTAAATGTGATATTTGATCATGAAGAATTTTGGGAATCCGGTTCCGGTAAAGGCCTCCTCATCCCAGGATCCTTCGTCATTCTGTTTCGCTACAAGAAATTCAATACCACGCGAAGCGGCATCTGAATGCACTTCACCGGCGGCAAAGAGTGACATAAGTGCCCAGCTGGTCTGGGATGGCGTACTGGGGCCACACCCCATCAGGGTGCGGTCATTATATGATTCACACACTTCTCCCCACCCACCGTCAAGATTCTGCTTCGACTTCAGCCAGTTAACCGCCTTTCGGATATACGGCTGCGACATATCCTCACCGATCGCCTCGAGTCCGCCCAGTACTGACCAGGTCCCGTATATGTAGTTGACTCCCCACCGTCCCCACCATGGTCCCTCAGGCTCCTGTTGTGATTTGAGAAATTCAAGAGCGCGGACTACAGCGGAATGTTTATTGGAAAAATCGAATGTGCCCAGAAGCTCAAGCATGCGGCCGGTAAGATCGGCAGTCGGGGGATCAATCAATGCCTCCAGATCGGCAAAAGGTATCTTGTTGAGAAGATACTTTGTATTATCCTTGTCAAATGCTCCCCAGCCGCCATTTTCACTCTGCATTCCGAGACACCAGGCGATACCGCGCGCAATGGCCTGATCTTTATGTTTTTTATCGCGCACTTTTATATCTTTGAGCGAAATCATGACAAAACCGGAGTCATCAACATCAGGATAGTGGTCATTCAGAAATTCAAAAGCCCAGCCACCCGGTTCGAGTTCAGGGGATTTGACCTGCCAGTCCCCCTTACAGCGGACCTCACGATCCAGAAGCCACTGCGCCGATTTAACGAGTGCCGGATGATCCACGGGAACGCCTGCCTCCTGCATCGCAACAAGTACCAGCGCAGTATCCCACACGGGGGAAACGCATGACTGAAGTACGATATTGTCATCATCTTCAATACAAAAGTTTGCAAGCGCCTCAAGCCCGCTTACAACAGCAGGATGATCATTTGCATATCCTAGACAGTGCAGTGCCAGAATAGAATTCAGCATTGCAGGCTGGATCCCTCCCCAGTCCCCGCTTTTTTCCTGGTGGTCCAGAATCCATTGTTCAGCCCGAGCAACTGACTTTTTCTTTAACGGTCGAACCGGAGACAACTCATATATTTTTATGAGATGATCCGCACCAATAAAAAAGTTTTTCCAACTCAGAATGCCGTCCTGAAGAGTAAAAGAGTAGTCACTGGGACGTGGAGGACGTACGTACAGTTCCTGGACACGTGCACGTGGCGGCAATTTCCTGACCGGATTATCCGACATAACGATTGAAAGGGGAATAATAGTTGCGCGGGACCAACTGGAAAGTTCATACACATTGAAATAGGCCCAATCGGGGAGCATCATGAGTTCAACCGGCATTGATGGCACACCCAGCCAGGAGAATTCCCCAAACAATGCCAGAAATATCTTTGTAAAAACGCGCGCTTTGAGAATGCCACCCTTGGAAAGAATAAATTCCCGCGCTTTACGCATACGAGGTTCATCTGCAGAATAGCCTGACAGTTTCAGGGCAAAATATGCCTCTACCGTTGTTGAAAGGTCTCCCGGCCCTCCAAACCATATTGACCAAAAACCTTCGTCAGTCTGCTTGCTTAGAATGTAGTGAGCAAGTTTTTGTTCGCGTAATTTGTCAACCATGCCAAGAAAATGAAACAGCATGATGTATTCAGCGGTTATTGTAACGTTTGACTCAAGCTCTGCCCACCAGTACCCATCGGGCAGCTGTTCACGGAAAAAGAAGTCTCTTGTTCGCTCGATTGCCTTATCGAGCGGATTTTTAGCATCCCCAACCATTTTTTTCCAGATCGAAGGTGGCAAATGGTGAACTTTAGCGGGAGTTTTAACAGCCGGAGATACTGTTGTATCAACAGGCTGAGTATTGAACGAGGTCAGAGAATTTGAAATTGAATACTTGTGGTGTTTCATTCAGGCGAACTCCCAGCAAACAAACCGTAGGAACTTTGTCCTGCATAGGTCACATTTCGATAAAGTGTATATTTACTACCATACTACACGCATGGTGTACATTTTTTTCCTTTTCAAATCAGACATGCATACCCATATCTGGTAGAGATTAATTGAGATGCGTAACTATCCATGCTACAGTTGGCATCTGTTTTTATAACGTTGCGCAAGTCACAGTAAAGAAATTATGTACAATTAAATCGAGATAGCCATCTGAGAATGGATACCTCATCAAGAGGATCGATGATGCGTTACATTAGGCAATTTGGCTTTGCTGCAGCATTCCTGTTCGGACTTCAGAATAGTGCGCACGCTGTTCAGTGGCAACCTCTCAACAGCACATCACGCTACAAGATTGCATATGACGAGCAATCTATCCGCTTGACCGCACTTGGCCGACTGGAATTGTGGATTCGTTTTATTCCTCGGGGAGACGCCGAGCGCAAAGCGGCTGCCGCAGAGTACAATGAAAAGCGTTATTATTCGCATAGGGAGTACTATGAAATTGATTGCGGTGAGCAGACTGCTATTCTCGGACTGGTTGATATTTTAGAAAAATCAAGAGCCCGAATTAAACGGATTCAGGTGGGCGGACTTGCCGAACCGATACTGCCGGGGTCTGTACTTGAAAATGCTGCACAGCGTATCTGCCCGGTACTTGATGAGGAAACTGAGGAGTTGAATGAATCCGCACAAACTGAGCAAACAGATGAGTCCGTATCTGTTGCTGTACCAAAAATCGGCAGTGATAAGTCACAGCAGATAGAAATGCTGCAAAAGAAAACTGAGACAAAAGATGCCACAGCAGACACGTGGAAAGAGCTTGGAAATATTTATTTTGATACTGACCAGCCTGAAAAGGCAATCAATGCGTATGAGCGCGCTCTGGCTTTACGACCGAACGATACCGACATACTGAACGATCAGGGAGCAATGTATCGACAGACCGGTAATTTCCAGAAAGCGTTAGCAAACTTCGAGAAAGCATTCTCGATTGAGCCACAGAATCTTGAAAGTCTATACAATAGCGGCTTTGTGTACGCCTTTGATCTTAACAACATTCCGAAAGCGCTTGGAATCTGGCGAAAGTATCTGGAGCGTGACTCAACCAGTGAAATCGCCCGACAAGTGCAGTCTTTCGTGGAGAAATACGGGAAAAACCAATAATTATCTGATAAATTTGTTTCTGTTTTTTGATGTTGTGTGGTAGGTTCCGTACGGTACTTTCCTGGTTGCATTAATCTCCACCACGTGAATTTTCCCTGAATGTGATTTTCGGAATTAATGTACCGGCTTTCGTTGAATACAGAATCTTCATGCGCCCGTAGCTCAGCTGGATAGAGTCCCTGGCTTCGAACCAGGTTGTCGGCCGTTCGAATCGGTCCGGGCGTACCAAATAAATAAGCCACTTACGTAAAAACGTAGGTGGCTTTTATATTATCATCTCTACCGGTATTTTCAGTGTTACCGCGGAGCCAGGCACATACAACTCCAAATTGAACGTTTTTTCACCCCAGAGAATCAGAGCGCAGAGCATCCACTTCTTTACAAAACTGGACCAGGTTAGAATGGTGACGATAGTCCTTCATACAGCAAAACTGCACATAGTCGCTGAAAAGGCCCGTTTTCGCCAGAACAGGCTGGGCAAGTTCTAGGCAGCAGGATTCACAAAATTCGTCGATATGAGTATTTATTTTTGTCGCCATTTTACACTCCTTCAAACTTGTAATCGGTTAGATGACACACTCGTCTAACAAACGTTCGATATAAAATATCATAAATTACACTTAAAGCAAATTATTTCTAAAATTGTTTTACGCTGCTCTTATAAATTTCTCGTAAAACGGCGGGAATGTTTGATAGAATCCAGAAATGGATAATGGAGATATCAAAAACAAACTAATCACGACCGCTACACGCCTTTTTGCCGAGTGTGGCCTGCATGGCGTAAGCGTCAGAGAGCTTTCCAAGGCTGCGGGTGTCAGCATTTCCATGATTTCCTATCACTTTGACGGCAAGGAGCGCCTCTACTCGTCAGTCCTTGTGGAGCAGTTCTCCTGCTTTGACCATATTGATGTAATCAAGAAGAGCGTTTGTGAACCTTTAGACAAACTGGAAGATTATATCCGGTGGTCAATCAGGAGGTACCGGGAGAAACCATACCTGCTGAAATTTTATACGAGTGAATTAACCAATCCGACCCACTATTTTGCTCAGATTGTTCAACCCGCCATAGAACATGTAATTCTTGTTCTTATTGAGATTATAGAGGAGGGTATTCGGAAAAAACAGCTGCGGAGTGAGTTGAATCCGGAAGATACTGCTCTTGCACTCGTCGGAATGGTTAATTATTATTTTTTGAGCACTCTGGCCACGCAAGGACTTGTCAACCACTCCCCCCAGCGTGATGAAGACCTCACTAAACATTATATGGACATTTTCACCAAAGGCATTTCTGCCACCTCAGGCAATAAACCATACTAGCGATTTGAGACGACCTGTCCGGCGTTCCCGCCCCCAGTAATGCGTTTGGCATATATTCCCAGGTTTCAAGAGCCTGCTGCTAAACGTTACCCATACGTATCCCGATTGAAACTTCACCCGTGAAGCCATGTTTGACAGGAATTTGATGGTCACGATGCCCATACGTGCGGTGAAGTGCATCCTCGCAGAATTCATTCCTGTGTTATCTTGCACTGTTTTCTGCTATGAAGACGCATCCAAAGACTTTAGACAGCAAATACATGAGTTCGGTTTCATACTGTATAGAGGTAGTAATGGCACATAAAATCCAGGATTTTTCGCGATTTGAAATCATACGAATAGTTGCGGTGTATTCTGTCTTCGGTAGTCTCTGGATATATCTTTCCGACAGGATTCTCGGCACATTAATCAATAACCCTGCCACAATCACTCAATTATCGATGTACAAAGGTGTACTGTTTATATTCCTTACTGCAGTCCTTCTTTATTTTCTGATTGCCCGTTATTTAACGAGGATTAGCAGGCAGAGATCCGATCTGACCCGGGCAGAGAAAATGCTGCAGGTGAGTGAAGATTCGTTTAAGGCTATGGTAGATAAAGTTCCACTGGCAATTCACCTGACGACCGGGATTGAGCAGACGACCCACTACATAAACCCCTCAATGATCACCATGTTTGGATACACCAAAGAGGATATTCCATCGGTCAGGCAGTGGTGGCCATTGGCCTACCCCGAAGAGAAGTACCGGAGAGAAGTTTCTGAGGAATGGAACCAAAGGGTCGCATACGCCATTAAGACACAAACGACTATTGAGCCTATGGAAACCGTCGTTCGCTGCAAGGATGGAACAACACGCGATATTTTGTGGGGATACATCACTCTTGGAGACAAAAACTACTCCTATGGACTTGACCTGACTGAGCGGAAAAAAGCCGAGGCGGCGCTCTTGAAGAGCAAATATCGCTGGGAATTCGCCATCGAAGGTTCCGGTGACGGTGTGTGGGACTGGAACATTAAGACTAATGAGGCAACATATTCCAGACGATGGACGGAGATGCTCGGGTATGCCGAAAGTGATATCCTGCCATCTCATCAGGAATGGCTTGACCGTATCCACCCTGATGACCAGTCACACGTTGCACGTACCATTCAGGACTATCTGGATGGCTTGTCAGAGACCTATGTCGTTGAATACCGTTTGAAGTGCAAGGATCAAAGCTACAAGTGGATTCTTGGTCGTGGAATGGTTGTCAGCCGCAGTGAAGATGGCAAACCTGTACGCATGATTGGAACTCACACTGACATCACTGACCGCAAAAACTCGGAAGATTTTTTGGCAGAGAGCCGGGAGAAGTATCGTTGCCTGAGTGAAGCAGCCTATGAAGCCATATTCATCTCTGAAAAAGGCATCTGCCTGGAGCAGAACAAGCGGGCGGAAGAGTTGTTTGGCTACACTAATGACGAAGCAGTCGGCAGGCCAGGTACTGAGTGGATTGTCCCGGAAGATCGGATCCTGGCGATGAAAAACATGCTTGCGGGGTATGAACAGCCCTATGAAGTTACCGGATTACGAAAGGATGGAACCACATTCCCGGCACTAATTCGAGGAAAAGTGATGAACTTCAAGGACCGTACGGCTCGGGTCACATCACTGAGTGACATCACTGACCGTAAAGAGCGAGAGAAAGAACTTGTCAAAAATGAAAAACTCGAATCACTTGGAGTCCTTGCCGGAGGAATTGCCCATGATTTCAACAATATCCTGACGGGAATCATGGGAAATATTTCCTTTGCCCAGATGTTTATTGACACAACCCACAAAGCATATAAGCCGCTGGCTGCTGCGGAAAGAGCTTCGGTGCGGGCCGGAGAACTGGCACATCAACTGCTCACCTTTGCACGTGGTGGAGATCCTGTAAAAAAAGTGGTATCACTCCAGCATGTTGTAAATGAAACCGTATCACTGGTACTTCGCGGATCGAACATCAAGGGCTGCGTCGACATAGCAGATTCGGTTCATGCAATCAATGCAGATGAAGGACAGATGAGCCAGGTTTTCAACAATATCACTATTAACGCAGCACAAGCGATGCCGGGAGGAGGGATACTATCCGTCTGTGCAGATAACGTAACACTTTCCATTGTCAATGGTATGTCCCTTTCTCCGGGGACTTATATTCGCGTGGCTATTACAGATCAGGGCTGCGGAATATCGGCGCATGACCTGAAAAAGATATTTGATCCCTACTTTACAACCAAACCGACGGGAAACGGACTCGGGCTTGCATCGGTGCACTCAATCATACACCGGCATGGCGGCCATATCGATGCGACTTCTACGTTAGGAAAAGGTACTACGTTTACAATCCACCTCCCATCAATCGGCGAAACCTATGTGGCGCATCAAACCGAATCCGTGATTGTTACATCCGGTGCCCACGCCGGTGGTTCAATTCTTGTCATGGATGATGAAGTGCTGATTCGGGATATGGTAGCTGAAATGTTGTGCTTCCTGGGATATCAGGTCACTACGTGCGAAGACGGGACGGAAGCCGTTATGCTGTATAAAGCGGCACAAGAGTCGGGAGAGCCTTTTTCAGCAGTTATCATGGACTTGACAATCCCCGGCGGTATGGGAGGCAGGGAAGCTGCTCAGGAAATTCTTGGTAGTGATCCGAAGGCGTGTCTGATTGTGTCAAGCGGCTATTCAAATGATCCGACGATGTCTGACTTTAGAAGCTTCGGATTCTCTGCTGCCGCGAATAAGCCATATAATCTTGGCGAGTTGGAGCAACAACTGCGTTCAGCACTCTCTCTTCGATGAAGATCCCAAACTGACTGCTGCCGGTGGAAGCGCCAACAGTTAGAACGCTTATATATTCATAACGGGAAGAGGTGACCCCTCGACCTGAATACCGTAACGGGAGAAATTATCCGTATGAGTACACCGAAACGTCATAAACCTTTTTCCATGATTCGAGAGTTCCAGCTTGCAGACTGGTTCACACTGGCAAATGCGGCCTGCGGCACGGGGGCATTATTTTCAATGCTTACATACCTCAAGACCGGTATTGTCATGCACGTCTACTTTGCCTGCGGGTTAGTTGCGGCCGCGTTTATCTTTGACGTACTGGATGGACGGATTGCCCGCTGGCGGCAGAAGAACTCCATTATGGGACGCGAGCTTGACTCACTTGCCGACGTCATTTCCTTCGGAGTAGCTCCGGCCGTTATTGCCTATGGCTGTGGAATGCAGGGGTTATACGACCGCGTTGTCCTCACCAGCTTTGTTGCGTGTGGAGTATCACGCCTGGCTCGTTTCAACGTTACGGCAGACGAGCTTTCCGCAGAGTGCGGTAAAGTGAAATATTTTGAAGGGACACCAATACCGACCTCGCTGCTGCTGGTAGTGGTGCTGTGCGTGGCTGCCTACCAGGGTGCATTGCGAGATTCCCTCTGGTTCGGCCATGTGCTGATTGCGGGCTTCACCCTTCATCCACTTGTACTGATTTTCGCACTTTCCGGTTCACTCATGGTCAGCCGCATACGCTTCCCGAAATTTTGAAATGCAATGTATTCCAGGGGTGCAGTAATAAATGGTGAGATACGTGGATAAAAAAATATATCTGAGCATTCTGGCTGCGTTCGCCACTCTGTTTGCAGTCTGGCTGTTTTATCAACTTGCGGCACCGATTGTAAAACCGTTTGCATGGGCTCTTGTCATCGGTATTGCAACACTGCCCAACTACGATCGTCTGGCCAAACGATTTCCCGACCGTGCCGCCGGACTCATGGTTCTGGCGATAACCGTCTGCTTTATGCTGCCGGTTGCAGCTATTGCAGTCATGGTTGCTGAAAATGCTGCAGATTGGTACACCGAGGGACAACGGTTCGCCCTCACATTTTCTGCAACCGGTTCAGACACACTCAAGCAGGTTCCATTTGCACAGGAGTTGCTCAGTCTGGCAGATCGATTCAATATTGATGTTCACGGATTCATCATAAAGCTGACACACAACATATCCGGATATCTCGTCAGTATCACGACCAATGCCGCAAAAAACCTCGGAGATTTCCTTTTCACCCTTGTAGCGGCACTATTCATTCTGTACTACATCTACCGTGACGGAGAACGGATCCTGACAAGAACAATCACCCGTTTTTCCACCACCCCGGATACAGCCTATCGTTATTTTGAAGAAGTTCGAGCCACGACAACAGCCGTAACCGTAGGCACGCTGTTAACGTGTCTTGTCCAGGGAGTTATCGCCGGACTCGGCTACTTTGTCACCGGAGCCCCCGCACCGTTTCTCTTTGGTGCCCTGACATCTGTGGCTGCGCTCGTACCGGTGATCGGCACAGCCATTATCTGGGTACCCCTTGCGCTTTTAGTCGCAATTAGTGGCACCTATCTCAAAGCGGGACTGCTGGTTCTATGGTGTATCATTTTCGTCGGCCTTGCCGATAACGCAATACGTCCGCTTGCTATCGGAGCGAAGAGTAATATCCCGACTCTGGCGATTGTACTCGGCGCGACCTGCGGAGCCATCGCAATGGGAATTCTCGGCCTGATTCTTGGACCGGTAATTTTTGCAATCATTTTCACTGCGTGGCAGGACGTAACAGAAGCTGTCCATCCAGGACCTGAAGACAACTCAACATCAGAATGTCCCCGGTTGCCTCACAAGAACCAGCCATAATAATTTGTAACAGTCAAAATTGAATACCGATCATCATCTGGTATAATGGCGAGATTCCATTACATAATTTAAAAAACAAACTGGTGACAACGGTTCCTGAGTGGAAAACACCTGCCAGAATGTGAGCAGTTTATGATCTATGTTACTCGATATTTCGGCATATTACGGAGGCACCATGACCGTACATCCATCTGCTGACACTATCGAGAACAAGACATACCGTTACGTTCTCCTTTTTGCCCTGATAGTTGCCGGACTGGCCGGGAACCATTTTAAATATCAGCTTTTCCTGAATATTGATTTTCTCTTCGGCAGCATATTCGCCATGCTTGCCATGCAGTTTTTCGGTCTTGGTCGAGGTGTTCCGGCCGCCTTTATCATCGCATCCTATACCTACCTTCTCTGGAACCATCCGTACTCAATCATCATCCTGACAACTGAAGTCGCTGTGGTTGGCTGGTTAATGACTCGACACAAGATGGGAATGGTGCTTGCCGACACGTGCTACTGGCTCTTCATGGGCATGCCGTTTGTGTATCTTTTCTACCATTTGGTCATGCACGCACCTGTCAGTTCAGTTGAAATCACGATGATCAAACAGGCGATGAACGGTGTTTTCAATGCCTTGCTTGCCCGCTTGATCTTTACCGGCTATGCACTCGCCTCTCGTACTATTCCGGTTTCCTACCGGGAGATCGTCTACAACCTACTTACATTTTTCGTAATGTGCCCGGCGATGATCCTCCTGGCAGTCAGCTGCAGAACTGATTTCAACAACACAGAACTCGAGATTCGTTCTTCAATGATCCAGAATAGCCTGCACATGACGGATAAAGTTGAATCCTGGGTTCTCAACAGAAAGGCAGCAGTTGTTACACTGGCTGCAGGAGCCGCTTCCAGGACCGTGATGCAGAAGCAAGCCGCTGTGGAACAGACAAGAGAATCGGATGTCAATTACGTAAGAGTCGGGCTTCTGGACAGGAGCGCCATATCAGTTGCCTTTTCCCCACTGGTTGACGAACAGGGCAAAAGTACCATCGGCATAGATTTCTCTGATCGGCCATATGTCCCCGTTATCAAGCGAGTGTTGAAACCAATGCTATCCGATGCGTTCATGGGGCATATAGGCGTTTCAAAACCAAGAGTCTTGATGATGGCACCGATCGTTACCGGAGGACAGTATAACGGTCTTGCACTTGCCGTTCTCGATCTGCATCAGATCAAACAGCATTTCGATAAATGCACGGGTGATAATGGCATGCTCTATACCCTTCTGGATAAACGCGGTAACGTCATATTGACAAACCGTACCGCTCAACCATTATTGGCACCCTTTATACGCGGTAGCGGTGAAATCGCACAGATTGATGCACACATCAGTCAATGGGTGCCGACACTGCCTCCCAATACCCCCATGTCGGAACGATGGAATAAATCTTTTTATATTACAGAGGCCGCAATCGGAGATCAGGCCGAATGGAAGCTGGTCCTGGAGCAACCGGTCGCGCCTTTTCAGAAAGATATCTTTAAAAACTATTCCGGCAAGCTGTCGCTCCTGTTTGTGATTTTGCTCGGCGCACTGGCATTGGCCGAAATATTGAGCAGGAGAATTGTCTCTACCCTGGCCCAACTCCGTACACTCACCTGCGAATTGCCGGAAAAACTGTCGACGGTCAGCCACGATATTACCTGGCCGTCAAGCGGTATTACCGAAGTAAGTCATTTGATCAGCAATTTCAGGGAAATGGCTGTTTCTCTTTCAGAGCAGTTCGATACGACCCGGCACTTGAACGAACTTCTGGAGTACCGGGTGGCGGAACGGACGCATGAACTTCAAAAGAGTGAACAGTCGCTCCGGTCGGGAAAAGAGCAGATGGTAATGGCGCAGCAGATAGGCCACACCGGTTCATGGGTATACGTTTTTGAATCTGACAATATATGGAGTTCAGCTGAGGGGCTCCGTATATTCGGCTTTTCACCTGTTGATGCAGAAGTACCCTTGGCCGCTGTAGAGGCGTGCATCCCAGATCTCCCCGAACGTGAACGGGTTCATCAGGCACTTGAAGACCTTATCAACCTCGGCCGGGAGTACAACATTGAGTATGTCATTAATCCGGTAGATGGCTCTCCTCCCAAAACAATTCTTTCAATTGCCAGGCTTGCATTGAATGAGCAGGGGAACCAGCGCAGAGTGTTAGGCTTTATTCAGGATATTACCGGGCGCAAACAAATGGAGAACGAACTATTGGAGGCCAAACTTGCAGCCGAGTTCGCCAACCGCACCAAGAGTGAATTCCTTGCCAATATGAGTCACGAAATCCGTACCCCGATGAATGGTGTCATTGGCATGGCACAACTTCTCGAATATACAGAGTTGTCACAGCAACAGCGTGAGTACGTAAATGCGCTGAAATTGTCTGGCAAAAATCTTTTATTACTGATTAACGATATCCTCGACCTTTCCAAAATTGAAGCGGGAAAAATAAAGATTGAACCGGCAGAGTTCAGCCTGAAGCGTTGCCTCAACAATATAATTCTGACGCAAAAAGCCGAACTCGTTGAAAAAGGCCTTTCATTCAAGCTCGACATTTCCGATGATGTCCCTGATGTTCTGATAGGAGACTCCCTGAGAATCAAGCAGATAATCCTCAACCTGCTTAACAACGCAGTCAAGTTTACCGCACAGGGAGGCATCCTGATTTCAGCTCAGGCAACTTTACTGCAGAAAGATGATCTGCTCCTGCAACTAAGCGTTCGTGATAGCGGCATCGGCATACACCCGGAAGCTGTGGATACCATCTTTGAACCGTTTACCCAGGAAGACGGTTCTACAACACGCAAATATGGCGGCACCGGCCTTGGCTTGACCATCTGTCGTCGACTGACGGAACTGATGGGCGGAGGAATTTCAGTCGAAAGCAGACCACACGGGGGCAGCACTTTTACGGTTACACTTCCCTGTACCGTTGCACGGACGAGTGCAGCTGCCACTGTTCCACGGAGCGTGTTGAAACAGACCTGGGAAGGGACTCCGCTGCGTATTCTTTTTGTTGAGGACGACCCTGTCAATATTACCTTCGGTATCTCTTCACTCAGGCTGCTTGGGCATGACGTCGTATCTGCAGTTAACGGCAAGGAGTGTCTTGAAGTATTGGAGCACGATACGTTTGATCTGGTGATTATGGACATTCAGATGCCGGTCATGAACGGCGAAGAGGCACTTCAGAATATCAGAAAAAAAGAGAGCGGAACCGGAGAGCATCTGCCGGTTATCGCACTCACTGCCTATGCCCTGCGCGGAGAACAGGAATATTTCATAACAAACGGTTTTGACGGATATTTATCGAAACCGATGATTATCGAAGAGTTGAGTAACGAAATACACCGAGTGGTTACGGCCAACAAAATAACTGAGAACGAAGTGGAGACCAGACATGAATAAGCGAGCTCGAATTCTTATTGTTGATGACGATCCGACCAATATCAGTGTGTTGGAAAAGACCCTTTGTGAGGAGTACGAAGTGTGTATTGCGGAGAATGGGTATGATGCCCTGCGTTTGACCAAAGAACTTCATCCGGACCTCATTCTTCTTGATATTATGATGCCGGATCTTGATGGTTTCGATGTCTGTAGAATTATTAAGGCCGAGGAAACATTTGCGGATATACCGATTATCTTTCTCACAGCTTTGGATACGATAGCTGATGAATTAATGGGGCTTAAACTTGGCGGACTGGACTATTTGACACGGCCGATTGATCTGGACCTGCTTAAATTAAGGGTCCGCAATCACATGGCATTAAAGGAACGTAATAATCTCATTAAGGAACAGCGGGACCAGCTGGCACAGCAGAAACATGAACTGGATGCTGCTCTTGCACTTGTCAAGCAGCTTGAGGGAATCATCCCGATTTGCATGCATTGCAAAAAGATCCGAGATGACAAGCAAAGCTGGCATCAGTTGGAACAGTACATCTCCGATCATTCTGAGGCGAAGTTCAGTCATGGTATCTGTCCCGCGTGCGCTGAAGAGCGCATGGCTGAAATCAGAAGCATGGCCACGACATAACGCCGGGTCTGACCGTCTTCGAGTAATCTCATGCGTGCTACTTATGGCAATCATGTATGGAATCACGGCTACGAACAGGAATACTTTTTTGAATTATGTTGTGGAAACAGTGAGTTTCGTGATACGGGACAATAGCACTGCGTATGAGAGATTCTTATGAAAAGTAAGGAGCATATGGTGCATTTTCGCAAATATGGTTTTAACCTGATTATAGCCTGGACCTGCGTAATTGCGGCCATTCTATCGTTCATCATCAGTGAATACCACAAAGACACGATAAATGAGGCAACCAGAGAGGCAAAGGACTATCACGGTCTCAATCTTCATTACCGGAGATGGGGTTCTGAATCCGGTGGACTCTATGCATCCATCGACAAAATCAGCCCCAACCCCTACCTGACTATTCCCGGTCGCGATGTGACAACCACTTCAGGAAAGTCACTTACTCTCATAAACCCGGCCTACATGACCAGATTGGTTTTTGAAAACATTAGAAAAGATTCAAAATATCCAATTATCAACCGCCTCGTCAGCCTTAAACCGCTGAATCCGGGAAATGTTGCGAATGAATGGGAGAGTGAAACTCTCCGACTTTTTGATAAAAAAGAGATTGTTGAACGCTCCCAGGTCATTTCAATTGAGAATCGGCCGTATCTTCAGTATATGGCAGCATTTATTACCGATAAAAGCTGTCTTAAATGTCATGCTGACCAGGGATACAAGGTCGGTGATGTCCGTGGCGGGATGAGTATCGCAATTCCTTTGACTGATTATCTGGCAATTCAGTCGAAGAGAAAGCAATCTCTTGCCACCGGATTTGCACTGTTATGGTTCCTCGGAACGGTCGGCATAGCAGCATCATCAAAACGCAGACACGACTATGAAACGGAACTTCTTGAAGAAAAATCCTCCCTTCGCGAACATGCAAAACTACTTGAAGATGAAGTGGTTGAGCGCCAGCAGATACAGGAACAACTTGAAGAACAGACCTTCAAGCTGGAAGAGGAGATTGCAGAGCGCCAGATTGTGCAGGAACAGCTTGAAGAGCAGGCATCCATGCTAGAAGAGGAAACTTCCAAGCACCGGCAGTCTGTTATTGATCTTCAGAAGACTGAGCATTTTCTCAATGCCATAATCGAAAGCGAGCCTGAGTGTGTGAAGCTTCTCGACATTGGCGGGAATCTCCTCATGATGAACCGGGCAGGATTGGAGATGATTGATGCAGAATCGTTCGATTCTGTACAGGGACAGTGCATCTATCCGCTCGTGAATGAACCGTTCCGTAATGCTTTTATCACATCAGTAAATGAGGTGTTTCAGGGGGGCTCAAGAAGCCTTGAGTTCGAAATAAGCGGCCTCAAAGGACGTACGCTATGGATGCATTCATTGATTGTCCCGTTCAGGGATGAAAATGATACCATCGTTGCCTGCCTTGCCATGACCCGAAACATAACGAACCTGAAACATCTGGAGGAGGCACGTCGCACAAGTGAAGACAGGTTCCGCGGAATTGCCGAAAGTCTCGCCGACTGGATCTGGGAACTGGATGCTGATGGTCGGTACATATTTTCCTCTGAATCATCAGAACAGGCCATCGGGTACTCCCCCGCTGAAATTATCGGTAAAACTGTATACGAGTTTATTGATCCCCAGGACATTGACCGGGTTAAAACCGTATTCCATGAGCATGCGGAGCATAAGTCTCCAATCAAAAATCTGGAAAACTGGAAAACGGCCAAGGATGGACGACGAGTCTGCATGATGACGAACGGGGTCCCGATACTCGATGCGGATCGAGTATTAATCGGGTATCGCGGGGTTGATTCCGACGTAACAGAACAGCGCACACTGGAGCGCCAGACATTACAACAACAAAAACTGGAGAGCATCGGATTACTTGCCGGCGGGATCGCGCATGATTTTAACAATCTGCTGGTTCCCATCTTCGGATACGCCGAGATGATCAATTCGAGACACTCATCTGATGAAAAGACGTCCGTCTATTCCGCAACAATCCTGAAAGCGGCTGAAAAGGCCAAAGATCTTGTCAGTCGACTTCTCAGCTTCAGCAGAAAGCAGATCTTCTTGGTAGAAAAACTGGATCTGAATGAGATCATCACCTCATTTATGGTAATCCTGCAGAGAACGATCCGTGAAAATATCGAAATCAAGCTTCACCTGAGCTCCGAACCCTGCCTGGTTAATGCGGACCGGACCCAGATTGAACAGGCTCTGCTCAATCTGGCGGTTAACGCCCAGGATGCAATCAGCAGTACAGGAATTCTCACCATCGAAACAGGTCACCTTCTCTTTGATCAAGAATACTGCAGGCTCCATCCGGGTGTACATCAGGGGAGGCATGTCATGATTGCATTCTCGGATACCGGAAGCGGCATCGATGAAGCGACTCTGCCCTATATTTTCGATCCATTTTTCACCACAAAACCGACTGGTCAGGGAACAGGACTTGGCCTGTCGACAACATTCGGAGTAGTCAAACAGCATAACGGAACCATTGACGTGGACAGCCGGAAAGGATCTGGTACAACATTCAAACTGTACTTTCCTGAAATCACCGGAAACAATCTTTTGCAGGAAGATTCGGGAGTACTCGAGAAATCTGATCAAAAAACAGGGACAATACTTGTAGTCGAGGATAATACTATGGTATTGCAGATGATTAGAGAGATCCTTGAAGGGAACGGCCACCGTGTAATTACATCGGAGGAGCCGCATCAGGCTCTTGAGATGGTGCATTCGTGCACAGGCACCATTGACCTGTTGATCTCGGATGTGGTTATGCCCCAGATGAACGGCCCTGAACTCTATGAAAAGATCATTGAACATATTCCAGGATTGAGGGTACTGTTCATGTCCGGATATGCCGGTGTTGTCACGGCACGCAATGGTCATCTTGAAGAAGAGGTCAATTTCATTTCAAAACCGTTTACAACAGAGGCCTTTATGAGAAAGGTATCTGAGTCCATGTCTGTCTGAGGCAGCGTATAGTCTGTTAGCTAACCTATGTTGTGAGAGGTTCTCCGTGGATACAATTGTAAAAGAAGGTGCCGGTTCTCCTCCCGAACACAGTCAAATCAGCAGCCTGTTGCTGAAAGAGCAGATCATTTCAGACCAGCAGCTGGCGTACGCAGTCCGGATCCGATCCAAGCTGATAACGCCCAAAACGATGATAGACACACTGATAGACCTCGGCTATCTGGGGCGTGATACCCTCCAGGAAACCTTGCGGAAAAACCGTGTCAACATCCGTCTGGGCGATTTTCTTGTCGAACTCGGATACCTTCGTGATGCGGATCTGAAGCAGGCACTCGGCATACAGAATTCATCGAAAAGCGGTCAGCGCCTGGGTGAAATACTGGTTAATCGCGGTTTTATCGAAGAGCGAAAACTCCTGGAAGCCCTGTCGTATCAATTGGGCTACCCGCTTATTGAGCTCTCCTTTGTTTCGATTGACCGCACTCTGCTATCTGTCATTCCACTTGCCGTATGCCGGGAGCTCGTACTTGTTCCGGTTCGCCGTGAAGAATCCTGCGTTATTATCGCGCTTTCTGACCCACTCGATCAGAAAGCGCACGACTGCGCCAGAAAATTTCTGGGAGAACAGGCCCGTTTCGCCATAGCTTCCAAGGAATCCATCACCGCGACCTTGAACGCCCTTGAGCGGTCGGCATCACAACCGCTTGTCGCAGATGAGACAACTATCATAGGCATGATCAACACCCTCCTCGATGATGCCCTCGAAGAAAATGCCAGCGACATTCACATAGAGCCGATGAAAGATCGTCTCCGCGTCCGCTTCCGCCTTGACGGAGTCATGCATCACCACAAAGACTTTCCGAAGGAGATCGCACCGCAACTCTCAACACGCATTAAAGTCCTTGCAGAAGCCGATATCGCCGAAAAACGTCGCCATCAGGGCGGCCGCATGATCTTTAAAAGTCGCAGACATGGCATAGACCTGGATCTGCGGATCTCCATCTTTATTACCATCTATGGTGAAAAGATTGTCATGCGACTCCTTAACAACAAAACATCACTTCTTGATATTAAAGAGATCGGCATGGCACCGCGCATGCTCGATCATTTCATTTACGAAGCGGTTGAAGTGCCGTCAGGCGTCATGATCATTACCGGCCCGACCGGTTCCGGGAAGACCAGCACCCTCTACAGCTGTGTAAACTACCTGAATGAAGTCAACACCAGCATCATAACCGCTGAAGATCCAGTTGAAATAGTCATTGACGGCATTTCTCAGTGCTCAATCAATTCAAAAATCGGGGTCACCTTTGAAGAAACCCTGCGTCATATCGTCAGACAGGATCCCGATATCATCGTTCTTGGCGAAATTCGCGACCACTTTTCTGCAGAAACGGCTATTCAGGCGGCCTTAACCGGCCACAAGGTATTGACAACGTTCCATACGGAAGACAGCATCGGCGGTTTGATCCGTCTGATGAATATGGAGATCGAAGCTTTTTTGATCTCTTCCACCGTTGTCTGCGTAGTCGCCCAACGTTTGTTACGTAAAATCTGTCCCGAATGTGCCGAGCCGTATATCCCGACGCCACTCGATTTGAGCAGACTGAATCTCACGGTCAGTGATCTTGTGGGTGCCGAATTTAAAATCGGCCGGGGGTGCAAAGCCTGCCGCTTTAGCGGCTATCGTGGACGTGTCGGGGTTTTTGAACTGCTGGTAATGAACGAAATGGTTAAAAATGCCATACTGAACAAGCAGAGTTCCTACGACATCCGCAAAATCAGCATTGAGACATCCGGTATGGTGACTCTGCTTGAAGATGGCCTGGTGAAGGGGGCTCGCGGAGAAATTTCGTTGAAAGAGATTATCACAGATCTGCCGCGACTGGGCAAACCACGTTCGATAGCAGAATTACGCAGGATATTGGGAGTTACAAAATGAACCCGACTGAAAAGCCCCTTATCGAACTGATACAGGAACACCTTCAGGGAGACCTGCAGGATCTGCCGGTATTTAACTCCGTTGCGGTCAAACTGCAGCAGATGTTGGCCCGGCGAGACTTCAAGATAGATGACATCATCGAGATGATCAGCGAGGATCAGTCCCTGGCAAGCCAGGTGCTCCGTGTGGCAAACTCGTCCTATTATGCCGGTCTCTCATCTATTTCAACAATCAAGGATGCGATTGTTCGACTGGGTGCCCAGGAGGTTGCCAACATGGTTATGATGGCTTCTCAATACGAACTGTATCATTCTGATAATGACTATCTGAACAGCACTATGCAAAAGCTCTGGACACACTCCCTTGCCTGTGCAACCGGAGCACGGTGGCTGGCAAAAAAAACCGGTTACGTTCATATTGCCGCGGAAAGTTTTATGGGTGGCCTGCTCCACGACATCGGGCAATTGGCGCTCCTTAAGGTACTTGATGACATCCACCGGAGTAAGGAATCAAAAGCCGCGTTTTCCAACACCCTGATCAAGGAAATTATCGACCTGATGCATGAACAGGTCGGCTACCAGTTGATGAAGTCCTGGAGTCTTCCGGAAGAATACTGTTCCATCGCCATCAACCATCATAAAACTGATTTTGATGGGAATGACATCCTGTTAGTCATTGTGCGGCTGGCTGATAAGGCATGTACAAAAGTGGGGAAAGCAATAGATCCGGATACGTCCCTGTCGCTCATTTCTTCTCCTGAAGCGCCGTTTCTGGGAGTAAATGAGATGACGCTGGCAGAATTGGAGATCGTCATTGAGGATGTCAGCGATCTGGGCGTATAGGAATTATGTCACATCACACAATGTATGCGAACTGGTTACACAAGGAACGGTAGTGACGGCAATGCCCCCCAAACGTCCACAAGCCTTGACAACGGTCTCCGTGAACGTTATAGTCGCACCGTCCAAAGGGTATTCAGAAGCGGCACTGGCAACAGGTGCCGCTTTATTAATGCGCTCGTAGCTCAGCTGGATAGAGCAACGGCCTTCTAAGCCGTAGGTCACAGGTTCGAATCCTGTCGGGCGTACCATAAATCAATGGGTTACAGAGTAAATCTGTAGCCCATTTTTTTGTTTACACGAGGGATTCGGGTTGTAATTATTTGTTGTACCGCTATAATGCACCGTACAATTCGACAGACGTCATGTGGATTGTCACGAGGGCAGACAGACCGCCTGCAGAAAGCCCCATTACAGATCGATGTGCGGCTTTTTATGCATCTTCCGGCAGGTTCAGGGTTCAACTCTCACTGACGTGATACATGTTGCTCTTCAAAAAGGCTCCATAATATGAAACTCTACCTGAGATATACGACCCTGATTTGTGCCGGCATACTGTTGGGCGGATTGTTTGTGAATGACGCTGTTTCAGCGACTGCCAGAGAATCCATTACCATTACCGGAACAGGGGCTGGTATCGGCACAATGAAACTCATGGCAAAAGAGTTCCAAAAGAAGCATTCCGGTATGGTAGTAAACGTACTCCCAAGCATCGGAAGTACCGGGGGCATCAGGGCGGTAAATGAAGATAAGATTGATATCGCAATCTCCTGGCGGCCCCTCAAACCTGAGGAACGGAATGCGACTATCATTGAAGAACCGTATGGCCGCACCGCGTTTATCTTTGGTGTTCAGGGTTCAAACCCGGTTCAGAATCTCACTCTTGAGGAGATAGAAGATATTTATGCAGGTAAACGCAGGACCTGGCCCGATAGAACGCCGGTGAGACTGGTACTTCGCCCGGTCAGTGACGGTTTTTCTGTGTATCTGTCAGGCATAAACCCTGGTTTAAAGTCGGTATCCATGAAAGCCCATGCCATTCCCGGCGTATATGTCGGCAATACGGATCAGGATTCAGCCGAGCAGATCGAGCAGACCCCCGGTTCATTTGGCACAACCAGCCTGTCTCTTGTCGTATCAGAAAAACGAAAAATAAAAGCACTGTCTGTCAACGGAGCAGCCCCAACGATCTCTAATGTCTCCACCGGTACGTATCCCTACGCCAATACATTGTCGCTGGTCTACAGGAAAGACAAATACCGGGGTGCGGTTAAAGCCTTTATTGAATTTATTTTTTCCGGCAATGGGAAGAAAATTCTTTCAAACAACGGCCATGTGGCACTACAGCGGGTGACGGGAAAGTGACGTATGCCTATTAATTCCCATCCTGTGCAATCACAATCGGTAACATCGATCACGCGCCTCATGAGCGTCATCGGCGTTGTCACCGCCAGCGTTATCGCAGTTACAATTCCAAGCGCGTATTACATCATCAAATTAGCTGAGATTAACCAGGTACATAATCTGGAAGCGTCCTTTCTCGCAAAAAACATTGAGAGTATCATCCAGGCAAGACCGGATATGTGGGAATACGAGAGCATACGCTTGAAGGAGATTCTCTCTCGGCCTTCAATCAGCACGGAGGAAGATGAACGGGAAGTTCGCACTGAGGCGGGAAAGCTGATATCAAAAAACGATTATACAGCAGTCACCCCGACGGTCTCGTATTCGACTCCTATTTTTGACTCCGGACGCTCTGTCGGTTCGATCATTATACGTAGTTCAATCCGGTCACAACTCATCAACACGGTCCTGTTGGGCATATTCAGCTCGTTTCTCGGCACTCTGATTTTCTATATTTTCCGTATTTATCCGCTCCGAAAACTTGAGAATACCCTGCGCGATCTGCAGCGTGAACGGGACAAGTCTGAGAAAACGCTCTATGCGATTGGTGATGGAGTTATCGTAGTCGACCAGCAAAATAATATCCGCTTTATAAACCGGGCGGCCGAATCGCTTATCGGAATCAACAGGTTCGAAGCGGTAGGGCATCAACTGGAAGAAGTGTATCTGCTGCGGCAGGGTAAAGAGAACAAGATTGGAGAAAAAGAATATACCCTCACAACCAGGGTAGGAAACGAGTACGCTGTTGAAGAAGTTCGCACATCTTTTGACGATATGGCTCCCGACAGTGGCGGAGTTGTCATCGTTTTCCGCGATATTACCGAACGTAAACTGCTGAGGGAGGAGTTCTATAAACTCGAGCAGCAGTTTCATCAGGCCCAGAAGCTTGAAAGCCTTGGTGTGCTTGCGGGGGGGATCGCTCATGACTTCAACAATATTCTGGCAATTATTCAGGGCTATTGCGGCCTGATCCGAATGGATTACACAACCACTGAGTACGATATTATTCAGATAGAACGAGCGGTTGAGCGTGCTGCGGAACTTTGCAGCCAGATGCTTGCCTACGCGGGAAAAGCCCAATTTGCCAAGAGTCTGGTCGATATGCCGACAATGGTAGAAGAGATCGCGTCAATGCTAAGGTCAACTCTTCCGCAAAATGCGGTTATCAAACTTGATATTTGTAGGAATATTCCAAGTGTTGTCGGTGATGCCAGCCAGCTCCGACAGGTTGTGATGAATCTGATCATCAATGCGTCAGAGGCGATAGGAAATGGGCAGGGTGAGGTTCTGGTAGTGCTTGCCAAAACGACACTAGTGTCTGGCAAAACGTATAAAGATTATAACGGTAAAGCTATCCCGCCAGGCACGTACGTTAGTCTTGAGGTTACCGATAACGGGTGCGGCATGGATGATGACACAAAATGGCGAATCTTCGAGCCGTTCTATACCACCAAATTCACCGGACGCGGGCTTGGAATGTCAGCAGTACTTGGAATTATCAGTTCACATTACGGGGCATTACAACTTTTCAGTCAACTTGGTGAAGGTACAACATTTAAAGTATTCCTGCCTGCAGAGATAAGTGACGCCATGGAACATGAAGAACAGATTCAACCTGCACTTTCAGCTCCATGGCGGGGAAACGGTACGATACTGGTTGTAGAGGATGAAGAGCAGGTCTTATTGATAGTTGCAACTATATTGAAGAATCGTGGCTTTACCGTTATTACGGCTACTAACGGATTAGAGGCGCTGGAATTATATCAGAAACATGCTGATGATATCCTCCTGGTCGTCACTGACATCGGCATGCCAATTATGGATGGGTATGAGCTGTTCCGTGAATTGAAGAAGCTCAGGCCTGAACTTCCTATAATTATATCCAGCGGATTTGGAGAGACGGTTGTTACCGCACGGATTAATCGTGAGGATATTGCAGGATTTATCAGCAAACCCTACAAATTTGACCAGTTGTGGGAGGTTTTGAAGAGTGTCGTGGATAAGCTGGCCGATCACCACCCCGATGATGGGCCGCTCTAGATCCTTTTCAACACCCGGAAGGCCGGATTAACCGGTCTTTGCTTGCAGAACCGCCAACTGTTCCGCATTATTACCCTGCAGTATCGGACACATCAGGAGGTATCGGATCATGAATCAGGTGTTGCGCGTGGGCAGCAAGGGGCAGGATGTAAAGAAATGGCAGTTCTTTCTCATCGGACAGGGCCTTCTCCAGGGTAATGCAGATGGTGTGTTCGGAGATCAGACTTTTACCGCCACAGTTACTTTTCAGCAGAAGAACAAACTGGATGCCGATGGTGTTGTCGGTCATCAAACTCTGGTTGCAGCCATCCAGAGTGGTTTTGTCATCCTTGACGATACGGACGACTCAAGTGAAAATGGTCCGAATTGGCCGCCTCGACCGGACTTTCAGCCGATCACTTCCAACGCAGAACGCCAGAAACTTTTCAGCAAATTCAGCTATCAACATGACCCTCAACCCGATAATTACGAGAACATTCGTATACTGGGCAACTGGGAGGCAGATAATATTGTTACCGTAACAATCCCCCAGCTTGCAGGCATAAGTGGTGCACCGAAATCCGGAAACATCCAGGTTCACCGGCTTGTCGCCAACCAATTCACAATGCTCTGGCAGGCATGGCAGAATACGGATCTACTCAGCCGCGTACGTACCTATGACGGCTCGTATGTGCCGCGTTTTGTCAGGGGCAGTACTTCAACCCTCAGTAATCACGCCTTTGGTTCGGCCTTCGACATCAATGTCAAATGGAACAATATTGGTACTCTTCCGGCGCTGAAAGAGGAAAACGGTTCCGTGCGTGAACTTGTGCAACTTGCCAATCAGCATGGATTCTACTGGGGTGGCCATTATGCCAAAAGGCCGGATGGCATGCATTTCGAAGTGGCAGTTATCCAATCTTAACAGGTAAAAGAAGAAATGATTCCGCTGGCAACAGTTCTGGTCTGATAGTATTGAAGCGGTTATGTATGCCATATGATGAATTCCCTATCGATCAGCCGGCCATATCAGTTGGTACCCGTTAAGTGTGTCTTATCGTCTTTGCATATGACTGCCACCCTGACTATAGATTGATTCTCGGAGCGAACCGTGATGAGTATCGTGATCGACCTACCGAACCGGCCGGATTTTGGGATAGTGCCCCGTACCTGTTGGCAGGACGTGACAAACAGGCGGGAGGAACGTGGATGGGCGTGACGACAACCGGTAAAATTGCAGCCATCACCAATTACCGTGACCCACGCCATCAGGTGATTAATCCACCGTCACGCGGCGCACTGGTTTCCACCTATTTATTGAATTCAGAGTTGCCCCCGGAAGAGTATCAGGAGACGCTCAACCGGTATGGTCAGACGTACGACGGCTTTAACCTTCTGTACGGCACTCTCGACAGGTTGTATTACTTCACCAACCGCGGCGGCTCATCCGGGCAGGTTTTACCCGGCATCCACGGTCTTTCCAACCACCTGCTCGACACACAATGGGCCAAAGTAACAACAGCCAGATCTCGACTTGAGGTTATTGTGCAGTGCAAAAACATTGATCCGGAAAATATTTTTGCTGCTCTGTCAGATCCCGTTCCTTTTGCCGACAACCTGCTGCCCGACACCGGTGTCAGCCTCGAACGGGAGCGCATGCTCTCACCCCTTTTTATAGAAAATGAAGCATACGGGACCCGCTCGTCTACCGTTATATTGGTCGGGAAAAACGGAACGACCACATTCATCGAGCGAGTCTTTGACCATTCTTCCGGCACGGTCTCTACTCACCATTTTACCGTCCCACACCAGTCACCCACTTGAACTTTCTCTTTCACATGCTGCTTTCCGGTGACGATGAGCAGATTCTGGTCGGCAACTTCATGGGAGATTTTGTCAAGGGTCCGCTGGCCGAGAGATTTCCCGTACGTATCAGGAAAGGTATAACCCTTCACCGAAGTATAGACTCCTTTGCCAGTCGTGCGGACTTGTTCCAACAGAGCAGACGACGTCTGGATTCAGACTACGGACTTTATCGCGGCGTGATGATTGACCTGTTCTACGATCATATTCTTGTAACGGAGTGGAATGATTGGTCGAATGAACCGCTCGATAACTATCTGGTCAGAACGAGAGAGATCATCACCAGGCATCACGTTGAACTGCCCGAACGTCTGCAAATTTTTCTGCCGAGTATCTTCGAAGAGCTTTTGCCATCGTATGGCCAGGTGAGCGGCATTGGATTGGCGCTGGAACGCATGTCCCGGCGCGTTGCACGGCCGAACCCGCTTGCTGGTGGAGAAGCCGAACTGGTGCGGCACTTCGACGGTCTACGCTCAGATTTTCGAGGTTTCATGCCGTTGATTCGTCGCTTTGCTGAAGAGACACTGGCCGACGATGTCGTTTAAAATCAAAATGGAGGAAATAACACGTGGGCACAATAGATCTGGATTATCTCCGCACCTGGGTTGGTACGTCTCGTATCGATGAAGATCTGGTTTCGGTACGACATGCGCGACTCATTGCTGCCACACTTGATTACTCCGCAGAAAAAATATGCGACGGTGAAATCCTGCCCCCGCTCTGGCACTGGTGCTATTTCCTGGAAGGAGTGCCGGCACATGAACTGGGACCGGACGGACATCCCGCACGTGGCGGATTCATGCCGCCGGTACCTCTGCCCAACCGGATGTGGGCCGGAGGACGCGTGACCTTTATCTCGCCGGTGAAGATCGGCTCTATCGTACAGAAGAAGTCACGTATTTTACAGGTTGATCACAAGCAGGGGCGTTCGGGCGATCTCGTTTTTGTAACCGTACTTCATGAGATATCGTCGCTATCAGATGAGATCCTGATCAGGGAAGAGCAGGATATTGTATACAAAGACTCCACCCCGGTAAAACAGGTTACACGTACTCAGCCAATACGGCCATCCTCGCAATTCAGTAAAACCTATACGCCAACCGCACCCATGCTGTTCCGCTATTCGGCACTGACGTTTAACGGGCATCGCATTCACTACGATGCAGACTATTGCAGAAATACGGAAGGATATGAAAACCTGGTAATTCACGGTCCACTGAATGCCACCATGCTGGCCGGGTTTGCCGCGGAGGTCAGCGGCGGCACGTTAGGCACTTTCACCTATCAGGGTCTGACCCCCGCCATGCTCGGCACCTCGATTACCCTTC
>JAQTXD010000037.1 GCA_028688955.1 Desulfuromonadaceae bacterium | reverse complement strand
CGCTGGACTACTCGGCAGGCAGCGCGGGTCCGGTGACGTTCAACCTGTCCGGGAGAAACGGTGCAACGACCGGCATCGACGGGAGCTGGAGCGGCATCACGACCGTGACCGGGAGCGGCAACAGCGACACCATCAGCGGTACGAACAAAACCTACACCCTGAGCGGTGCCAATGCCGGCAGCAGCGGAGCAGTCAGCTGGAGTTCGTTCGAGAATCTGACCGACTCGGGAGCAGGTACGTTCAGATTCGCTGATGGGAGCAACCTGGCGGGTACTATTACGGCAGCGGGTGGTACGCTCGACTACTCGGGAATGACCGGTCCGGTCGCAGTCAACCTGACCGGGAAGACGGGCAGCGGCATCGGCGGCGTCTGGAGCGGCATCACGACCGTGACCGGGAGCGGTGGCAGCGACACCATCAGCGGTACTGATAAAACCTATACCCTGAGCGGTGCCAACGCCGGCAGCAGCGGCGGAGTTTCCTGGACATCGTTCGAGAAGATTGCCGATGCCGGAACCGGCAGCATAGCAACGAGCGGCGGGCAGACCTATACCCTGAGCGGCGTCAACAGCGGCAGCGTGACGACCTTGCTGCCGGGCGGCTACAGCGGCATCGGTAACCTGACTGACACGGGAGCAGGATCATTCAGGTTCACTGAGGGGAGCAGCCTGACCGGCACCATTACTGCGCCGGGCGGCACTCTTGACTATTCGGGAATGACCGGTCCGGTCGCAGTCAACCTGACCGGGAAGACGGGCAGCGGCATCGGCGGCGTCTGGAGCGGCATCACGACCGTGACCGGGAGCGGCAGCAGCGACACCATCAGCGGTACTGATAAAACCTATACCCTGAGCGGTGCCAACGCCGGCAGCAGCGGCGGAGTTTCCTGGACATCGTTCGAGAAGATTGCCGATGCCGGCACCGGCAGCATAGCAACGAGCGGCGGGCAGACCTATACCCTGAGCGGCGTGAACAGCGGCAGCGTGACGACCTTGCTGCCGGGCGGCTACAGCGGCATCGGTAACCTGACTGACTCGGGAGCAGGTACGTTCAGGTTCGGCAGCGGCGGCAGCCTGAGCGGCAGCATTACGGCAGTTGGTGGCACGCTGGACTACTCGGCGGGCAGTGCGGGTCCGGTGACGGTGGATCTGACGGCAAAAACCGGCAGTGGTATCGGGGCAACCTGGAGCGGCATCACGACTGTAATCGGAAGCGGCAGCAGCGACACGATCAGCGGCACGGACAAAACATATACCCTGACCGGCGCCAACGCCGGTACAAGCGACGTTGTTTCCTGGGTATCGTTTGAAAAAATATCAGATTCCGGTTTGGGCACTGTAACGTCGACCGGCGGGCAGACCTTCACCCTGACCGGTACAAATGCAGGCAATGTGACCGGTTTGCTGGCAGAAGGCTACACTGGTATCGGAAACCTCGCAGATACGGGCGCAGCCACGTTCAGGTTTGCCGCAGGTGGATCTGTGGCCGGCGGCATCACCGCAAATGGTGGTACTCTGGACTATTCAGCAGGTATCGTGGGGCCGGTAGTGGTGAATCTGGCGTCTAAAACCGGCACCGGCGTCGGCACAACCTGGAGCGGTATCACGTCGATAACCGGCAGCGGTGCATCGGATACCATGGCCGGTGCCGGTACGGTGTATAACCTGACCGGTATCGATGCCGGTACGAGCGGCACAGTTTCCTGGACATCGTTTGAAAACCTGCATGACATGACGGCGGGCACGTTCAATATGGGGAGTGACGGTACCATTACCGGCAACCTTGACGGAGGTTCGAACGCCGCTCTTGATTATGGCAGCTACGCGACACCGGTAACGGTGAACCTGACCACGCAAACCGGATCAGGTATTGGTGGCACCTGGAGCGGCATCACGACGGTAACCGGCAGCGCCCACAGTTCCGATACCATCACCGGAAGTAACCAGACATTTAACCTGACCGGGGTCAACGCAGGGACCAACAGCATGGTAAGCTGGACTTCGTTCGAGAATATCATCGGCACGGCAGGGAGCAATGCATATGTCGGATCCGGCGGTTCACTAACCGGTGTGATCAGCGATGCCGGTGTTGCTGCAACAGTACAGGGCGTTATAAACACCGGCGGTGCACAGACCTACGGCGGTGCGGTGACACTTGGTGGAGCCGCGACCATGATGTCCACCGGTTCCGGTGATATTACCTTTGCGCGCACGGTTGACAGCGGTGCAACTGCGTATGACCTGACCATCAGTACCGCCGGCACAACGACATTCAGCGGAGTAGTCGGGACAATTCCCCTGAACAGTTTAACCATCACCGGCGGAGGTACAACCAGGTTGAATGGCGGTTCGGTGACTACCAGTGGTGCTGCCGGCCAGGTTTATAACGGTGCTGTTGTTCTGGGTGCCGACACGGTGATCAATTCCGGTTCCGGGCCGATTACCCTTGCCGGTACGCTGGACGGCATCCATTCGCTTGTTCTCGCAGCCGCTACGGGCGATATTACTCTTTCCGGTGCGGCCGGGGGAACAGCTCCCCTCGGTGCAGTCACGATCACAAGCGCTCACGATGTTACCCTCTCCGATATGAAAGCCGCCGGCCTGACCCAATCCGCAGGAAGCGGTGCAACTGCCCTGAACGGAGCGGTGGATGCAACCTCCGGAAACGACATCAGGATTACCACGGATGGCAGCATTACAGATAGCGGTGCTCTCTCCACATCAGGAAACGGCAGAGTTGTGCTTGTAGCGGGTGGTGATGTTGTCATTAACAACACTGTCACCAGCAGTGGCCCGATCACCTTGTCTGCCGGAAACGCCATTACCGAGTGGAGCGCGGGTGCACTTATCACGGCGGGTCTTTTAACCACGCAGTCAGGGAGCGGCCAGACGCTCATCGGCAACGGCTTGAATGCGGTCTCCTCATTTAACGCCAGCAACAGCAGCAGCGGCGATATCACCCTGACCAACAGTGCGTCGCCTCTGGCTATTACCGCCATTAACCAGACAGGCGGTGCACTGATCCTTACAAATACCGGTGGTATAACCGGATCCGGTCCCATCGTGGTTACCGGTGCAACCACACTCAACGCCGGTGATCAGCCGATCACCCTGGCCAACGCGGATAACGACTTCGGCGGACCGGTGTCGGTGACCGCGGCAGCAACCAGCATTACGGACAGCAACAATCTGGTTGCAGCCCTCACTACTACCGGCCCGACAATCCTGATCGCAGGCGCAGATATGACGGTGTCCGGGACCAGCACTGATACCGTTTCTGCCACAGCTGCAGGGCAGGCAACACTATCAAACCCGACCGCTTCGATACTGCAAGTTACCGCTTCGACAATTGCCGGTACCATGAACAATGCCACTCCGCTTGATCTTACAACGACCGCTGCCCAGACTCCTGTTACGGTTAATCTGACAGGGAGCATTCCATTCCTCACGTTTGCGGGTGATGTGAAAAATAATATCAGGAGTTTGGGATTATATAACGGGGTGGTTGTCATGGGGACTGAGATGGATCATTTCAACTCACTGCTCGATTTGAGGACTGCGGCAACAGCGTTGATTGGTAACAGCACCCGATATCTGTTCACAGTGATACCGGCGAATTCCGATGATTTCTTTACCATGGCCTCTCAATCACTCATTGATTCCGACAGGGCATTCATCGCACCGGAGACGGATCCAAGGCTCATTGACTACTAGTCCTTCCGAAACGCTGCGTTTATTCCCGCAAGCGTTCTTTGCAGATTGTACGATAAGATGGTATAAGGGCCGAGGCGAATCTGCAGGTAGATTCAAGAGGAAAGGGTAAGGGGGGCAGGATGAAAACAGTTTTGGGAGTAATGATGGCGATTACCGTTTTCTGCTGTGCAGGCTGTGCAGCAAATGCCGTTAACGGCAGCACGGAACCATCTGAAAGCAGCGTGGCTCTTCCCCACGTCGGAAATTTCAACAACAAAATGAAGAACCTTGCCGATCAGCTGGATATTAATGCTGTTGGCAAGATTCCATCAAACCAGTACATAGTTACAAGTTTTACCAATCTGGACAAAATTGATGACACGATGGCGCTTGGCCGCTTGATTTCCGAGAACCTGATCTATGGTTTGCAGAAGCATAAGTGGCATATAATCGAGATACGGCTGGCAAAAGGGGTAGAAGTGAATGCGGCAGGAGAATTCTTTTTGAGCAGGGACATCAATAAACTGAGGGACGAATACAAGATCAGCGGTGTTGTTACCGGGACCTACTCTGTGGCAGACGGAAACCTGACAATAAATGCGCGTGTTATTGACGTAAATACCGGTGTTGTTATTTCCTCGGCCCAAACGTATCTTCCGGTAGCCATGCTGCCCGAGCCTGCTCCGTCCCATGATGAAAATGGCGCTCCCACGATGAAGATCGTCAACGGGGGAATTAAGTGATATGAAGATACTTATATCCTCACTTGCAGTTGTCGTTGCCGCACTCTTCCTCACAGGATGCGTGACTCAGAACACTGCCATGCGCCGTAGCACCTGTTCCGGAAAATCATTTAACCAGCTTCTGGAATCAACGGACCTGAAACCGCTGTTTAATGATATCGCCCGTGAACTGTGCACCGATAAATCTGCCTCGGAGGGTGAGAGCACATCTGAAAAAATCGTCAAGGGACCTGCGACAAAAGACACCGGTTATTCGATTCTGATTACGGACTTTGTCGACATCCAGTCGTTTACTCCTGCATCCCAGGGGCTGTTGATGGGAGAGTTGATGCGCGGCGGCCTCAGTTCAGTCTGCGGCACAAAGATCACCCAGGTCGAGTTTGCAAAATTTTTCAACTTGAATGAGAAGGGCCTGGTGGTGCTTTCGAGAAAGGTTTCAGAGATAAAAAAGGATGAATATAACCAGACCGAAGCAATTGTTGGAACATACAGTTATCTCAACAATAAAATTGTCATTTTTGCTCGTAAAATAAATGTTGTCACCGGTAAAATATCGAAGATGGTCACACGCGAAGTCGATTACAGCTGTATCGGCAATTCGGTGAACTATACCGTTAACTAAGAACTCTTCGTAGATCGGGAACCGGGTAAATCAACGGCATACACATTTTGTACGCCGTTTTTTTACCCTTTTTTTATGATTTTTGGTTACTTTTTTCGACGGGGTAATTTTTTTAGCGGTGACGGCTGTAACGGTTGGCGGGCAGGGTACGTCAGCGTGTGTTGCCGTCCTGGTCGCTGCAAGCTGTTCTATTGTGGCGGCCAGTGCGGCGCTTTCCTGTTCGGCGTCAGCCATCTCCGGGTCATTGTGTGCTGCATTTCCTGTAGCGGTGCCATGTTCGTCCAGTGTTGCCGGTGACTGATCCTGCTGTGGTCGTGACCTCGGTTTTCCGGCGGACGTCAAAACAGCATCCTGCCTGTCGCCAATAATTCTGATGAAGGTTTTTCCTCTGCTGTATGAAGGGGTTGACTCACCCGGTATCCCTCCGTCGATGACGCGAATCACCGGTCCTTCAGTGGACTGCACTGTGGAAGCAGCACTACAAGTAATCAGGGCGGCAAGGGTTGTAAGAAATGATAGTTTCATTTTATGGTTACAGCCCCTTCCCTGCCAATTCCTCCACCAGCTTTTTCTGCTCACCATTCAAGGATTCAGGAACATGAACGCCGATTTTTACAAACAGATCGCCTTTGGCATTTGAGCCAAGGGATTTGATGCCGCATCCCTTCAGCCTGATTTTGGTGCCGGGCTGAATGCCGGCCGGCACTTTAATTCTCTTATCACCTTCCAGAGTCGGGACATCCAGAGAAACACCCAAACATGCGGCGCTGAAAGAAATGGAGCGTTCTACAAACAGGTCGCCGCCATCTCGGATGAATACCGGGTCAGGAAGCACGTGAATAATCAGAAACAGGTCACCTGCCGTGCCGCCTGCATCTCCCTGAGCGCCTCTGCCGGCAATGCGGATCTTGCTGCCGTTGTCGACGCCGGCCGGGATTTTAACTTTCAACTCCTCGCGTTGGCCATCCCGTCTGAAGGCGATCTGTTTCTCGGCACCCTGGGCGGCGTCCCGAAACGTAACAGTCAGTTCCATTTCATGGTCGGCACCCTTTTGCGGCGCCGAGCGAAAACCGCCGCGTCCGCCGCCGCGACCAAAGGAGCCGCCGAAGAGTCGGGAAAAAATATCGTCGCCCCCCCCGCCCCCCATATCTTTATAGGCATTGCCGAAATCAAAGCCGCGGAAAATGTCTTCCTGGCTGTACTGTTTATGGAAGCCGCTGGAACCGAAAGTATCATACTGCTGTTTTTTTTCTGGATCAGAGAGAACAGCGTATGCTTCGTTGATTTCCTTGAACTTGTCCTCAGCGCCTTTGTTGTCCGGGTTGCGATCCGGGTGATACTTAACCGCCAGTTTGCGAAACGCCTTCTTGATATCGTCTGCCGAAGCCCCTTTTTCAACTCCAAGGGCTTTGTAATAATCGACCTGTGCCATAAAAACTCCATCGTTTCATTATTTACCCGCAATGTAAGCCGTTCGATCAATGCTGTCAACAGCGCCGAAGGTGTATACCTTGACAGAGCAGGCCGCCACACGTACTATTCAGCGTTCTGAACTATAATACATTCGGGGGCACTCCCATGAAAAAAATCGTTATTATCGGCGGTGGAATATCAGGGCTGGCTACAGCCTGGCTGCTGCGAAACAAGGCCCAGGCTGCCGGTAAAGAGCTGAACATTGCCCTGCTGGAGAAAGAGCAACGGCTCGGCGGTAAAATGTGGAGCATCAAAGCTGACGGGTATACCTGTGAGTGGGGGCCGAACGGCTTTCTGGACAGCAAGCCACAGACACTGGATCTCTGCAGAGCAATCGGCGTGGAGAGCAACCTGCATCGCAGCAACGATAACGCCCGCAAGCGCTTCATCTTTTCCGGTGGTACATTGCACCAGCTGCCTGACGGAGGGCTGGCGTTCCTCAAAAGCGGCCTTATCTCCTGGCCGGGCAAGCTGCGACTGGCTCTGGAGCCGACGCCGTTTATTGCGGCGCCGCCGGTCGGTGTTGACGAATCCCTGGCCGCCTTCGGCCGCCGACGCCTCGGGAAAGAGGCGCTGGACAAGCTCATCGCGCCGATGGTCTCCGGCATATTTGCCGGTGATCCCGAAACTATGTCGCTGATATCCTGTTTTCCCCGCATTGCGGAACTGGAGCGGGAATACGGCGGATTAATCCGGGCGATGATAATGCTTGGCAAGAAGAAAAAGCGTGACCAGGCGGCCGGAAAAGTTGTGTCCAGTGCCGCCGGACCGGGAGGCGTGCTGACATCATTTCGCGAGGGTATCCAGTATCTCTCTGACGCCATGGCTGCATCGCTGGGCGGGATTGTCACGCCGGGAGTTGCCGTTACGGCTGTTGAAAAAGCGGCTAGCGCAGCCTATCATGTGAAATGCAGTGATGGCAACCAGTTAGACTGCGACCAGGTCATCGTTGCGTCTCCAGCGTTTGCTGCCGCTGATATGCTCTCAGGCATTGATTCTGGCATCGCTCGTGTACTGCGGGAGATCCCCTACGCAAGCATGACGGTCATCTGTTTCGGCTACCGGCTTGAACAGATAGAACATTCTCTGGATGGGTTCGGCTACCTGATCCCGAAAAAAGAGGGCCGCAATACCCTTGGTACGCTGTGGGACTCAAGCATGTTCGAAAATCGGGCCCCAAAGGGAAAGGCGCTGTTGCGCAGCATGATGGGGGGGGCCTGCTTTCCTGAGTATGTGAAACTGAGTGACGATGAGGTTGTGGCACGGGTCAGGAAAGACCTGAACGTGACGATGGGTATTGATTCTGCGCCGGAGTTTGTCAGGGTGTTCCGCCATCCCCAGGCTATTCCGCAGTACACGGTAGGTCACAATGCACGGCTGCAGGCGCTGGAAGGGTTACTCAAAGCGCATCCGGGATTGATACTTACCGGCAACTCATATCGCGGCATCGGCTTGAACGATTGTGTTGCGGCAGCGGAGCGGGCGGCTGATGAGGCGTTGATGCTCGTGTAGAAACAGCCGTGCGCATCAGAGAAGCCCGCGCTCGACAAAACTCAGGTACTCTCCGTCTCCCACGATGATATGATCAATGACCTTGATACCCATTATCTCCCCCGCCTCCTTCAGGCGGCGCGTGATGGAGATGTCCTCGCTGCTGGGGGTCGGGTCGCCGGTCGGGTGGTTATGTACCAGGATCATGGCTGCGGCTGATTCCTTGACGGCCGGGCTGAACACCTCTCGCGGATGGACGATGGACTGATTCAGGCTCCCTTCGGATATTTGCACCCGCCTGATGATGCGATTCTTGCCGTCCAGCAGCAGAACAAGGACGTATTCCTTGCGGCTGTCGCGGAACTCGTGATGGAAGTACTCGAAAACCTGCTGGGGAGAGGTGAAGCGGTCGAGGTGCTCCAGTTTACGGGCCTGAAACCGTGTTGCCAGGGTAAACGCGGCCTTGATACTGGTTGCCTTCGCTAACCCGACTCCTTTGATCGCGCACAACTCACCCAGGTCTGCCCCAGCCAGCTCACGTAGATTGCCGCTGAACTGTTTGATCAGTTCGCGTCCAAGATCAATGGCGGTTTGACTGCTGCCGGGATCACCACTCCTGATGATCAGTGCGAGCAACTCTGCATCGGAGAGTGAAGCAGCACCCTGCCGCAACATTTTTTCCCGTGGGCGTTCGTCTTCGGGCCATTCCTTGATGCCACCCTGCATACCTCACCTCACTCTCCCTGCTTGAAAAACCAGAGTGTTACCTTGTGAAACCGGAAAGAATTGCAACGATCAATGCTCCTCCCACAATAACCCGGTACCAGATAAACGGTGCGAGACTTCGTTTCTGCACAAAGCGGAGTAAAAAGGCAACGCTGATATAGCCGGTAACGGCAGAAATAATAATTCCTACCAGCATCGGCATACCCTCTCCGGCAGGAATTCCATGTTTGAACAGGTGGATGGTTTTGAGGAGGGCCGCTCCGGCAACGATCGGCAGTGACATCAGAAAGGAGAAGCGGGCGGCGCTCTCCCGGGTAAAACCGAGCATCAGGGCGGCGGTGATGGTGATGCCTGAACGGGAAACGCCCGGAATCAGAGCGAGGCACTGCATAAGCCCGATAGTCATTGCCCCCGTTGGTTTTATCTCGTCCAGTATGAGCCGTTTGCGACCGAGAAGGTCAACTGCGCCAAGCAGGAGTCCGAAGCCGACAAGCACAGAGGCGATCAGCAGCTGATTGGATCTGAATAGTGCTTCAACCTGATGTTCGAACAGCTTGCCAATCACCGCAGCCGGAACGGTGGCGGCAACAATCAAAAACGGCAATCTTCGGGCGGGGGTATTAAGTCTCCGGGCAGACAGTGCATCGAAGAAGGAGACACCCATTTCAATGATGTCACGCCAGAAATAGAGCGACAGGGCCAGAAACGTTCCCAGGTGCAGTGCAACGTCAAACGTCAGGCCGGATTCGGGCCAATTCAACAACCAGGGAACAAGGATCAGGTGAGCAGAGCTGCTGATCGGAAGAACTTCGGCAAAGCCCTGCAGGGAACCAAGAACAGCGGCGTGCAACAAATTCATGAAATGCTCCTTGTCATGTTAAGAAGGTCGAAGAATACTGCAACTTGCCGGCAAAGGCAATCCCGGTTTCCGCATTGTAGTTTGCAAACGCAAATTTACACTGTAACCAAAGTGAAAAGTGTGCTATTGGTGACCGGTTTTGATTGTAGTCAGCAGAAAATTAACGGGAGGCTCAGCAATGTTTGGATTTGCACCCAAGGAAGAAAAGTTCTTCAGACTTTTTAAAGATATGACGGAGAACATCATAGAAGGAGCCAAACTCCTTAAAGATATGCTTGATAATTTTGAATCTCCGGCTGAAAGCCAGCGAAGAATCAAGGAAGTTGAGCATAAAGGCGATGCGATGACCCACGATATCATCAAGACGCTGCACAAAACCTTTGTAACACCGCTGGATCCGGAAGATATCTACGCTCTGGCATCAAAACTGGATGACATTATTGACCTGATTGATGCCTCTTCCCAGCGGATCATCATGTACAACGTCGAAGCCATTCCACCTGAAGCAAAATCTCTCGGTTTTATCATTCTGCAGTCGTGCATTGCCGTTGATAAAGCGGTTGCCATGCTTGGCAAGAAGACAAACGAGCAGATTTTTGAAGCATGTGTGGAGATAAACTCGCTGGAGAATGAAGCGGATCGCGTTTCACGTGAAGCGATCAGCCGGTTGTTCGACGAGGAGAAGGATCCGATTCAGCTGATCAAATGGAAAGAGATTTTTGAGACATTGGAAAAGGCAACCGACAGGTGTGAGGACGCTTCCAATATCCTTGAAAGCGTGGTGGTAAAGAATGCTTGAGCCGTCTGTTATCATGGTCTGCCTGGTGATTGTGGCAGCACTGATTTTTGACTATATAAACGGGTTTCACGACACTGCAAACGCTATTGCCACCTGTATATCCACCCGTGCTCTTTCGGTCAAGTCGGCAATCATAATGGCTGCGGTGCTGAATTTTGCCGGTGCAATGATCTCCACCAAGGTTGCCACCACCATCGGAAAAGGGATAGTGGATGCATCAAACGTAACACAAACCGTTGTGTTGGCAGGTATTATCGGGGCAATCATCTGGAACCTGATAACCTGGTACTACGGCCTCCCCTCTTCTTCTTCCCATGCCATTATCGGCGGCATTGCGGGGGCGGTATTTGCCCATGCCGGCGCCACCGCTCTGAAGTGGGCCGGACTGAAAAAAATCATCATGGCATTGATTTTATCCCCGATTTTGGGCACCGCCGTCGGTTTTATCTTTATGATGGTACTGTACCGGGTCTTCCGCAACAGTCCCCCCAGCGGGCTCAATAAAGGTTTCCGCAGGCTGCAGGTCGCGTCGGCGGCCCTGATGGCCTTCTCCCACGGGACCGCAGATGCCCAGAAATCGATGGGGGTAATTACCATGGCTCTGATCAGCTTTGGGTCACTTAAAACCTTTGAAGTGCCATGGGAAGTGATGGTTGCCTGTGCGACTGCGATGGCGTTTGGAACAGCAGCAGGTGGCTGGAGAATCATCAAAACGGTCGGCCGCGATTTTGTCAAGCTCAAGCCGGTGCATGGCTTTTGCGTAGAGACCGCCTCAGCCGGTGTTATCCTGGGCGCCTCCGCCTTCGGCATGCCGACCAGCACCACCCATGTCATCACCTCCACAATTCTGGGAGTCGGCCTGTCCAAAAGACTTAATGCCGTCAATTGGAACGTTGCCAAGCGGATACTTGTTGCCTGGATTCTCACCATTCCTGCGTCAGCGCTGGTTGCCTATCTGACCTATCAGGTCATGAACCCCCTGCTGGGAAAATAATTCCCCCTATTTTATTCGAGTTGATGAGGGGTGTTTTAACGGAGGGTACATTCAATGAAAAAAGCGATTATAACCGGCATCACCGGCCAGGATGGGTCGTATCTTGCGGAACTGCTTCTGGAGAAAGGGTACGAAGTGCATGGCATCAAGCGCCGTGCCTCATCGTTCAACACCCAGCGGGTTGACCATATCTATCAGGACCCGCATATCAAGGACGCTCATTTCAGACTTCATTACGGTGACCTGACCGACTCGTCGAATTTGACCCGCATCATTCAGGAAGTCCAGCCGGATGAAGTCTACAATCTGGGCGCACAGTCGCACGTTGCGGTCAGCTTTGAATCACCGGAATATACCTGTGATGTTGATGCCGCCGGGACACTGCGTATTCTGGAAGCGATCCGATTATTGGGACTTGAGAAAAAAACCCGCTTCTATCAGGCATCGACCTCCGAATTATTTGGTCTGGTGCAGGAAACCCCCCAAAAAGAAACCACACCTTTTTACCCGCGCAGTCCCTACGCTGTTGCCAAGATGTACGCCTACTGGATTACCGTCAACTACCGTGAAGCGTACGGAATGTATGCCTGCAACGGCATCCTCTTTAACCATGAATCACCACGCCGCGGCGAAACCTTTGTAACCCGCAAGATAACACGCGGTCTTGCCAATATTTCTCAGGGGCTTGAGCAATGTTTATACATGGGCAACATTGATTCGCTGCGCGACTGGGGGCATGCCAAGGATTATGTCAAGATGCAGTGGATGATGCTGCAGCAGGATCATCCCGAAGATTTTGTCATTGCAACCGGCGTTCAATATACGGTACGCCAGTTTATAACCTGGGCTGCGGCAGAGTTGGGCATTACTTTGCGATTTGAAGGTACCGGTGTGGACGAAATTGCCGTGGTTGTCTCAGTTGAGGGGACAAAGGCTCCGGGGGTCAAAGCAGGTGATATTGTTGTACGAATAGATCCGCGTTACTTCCGGCCGACAGAGGTAGACTCCCTGCTGGGTGATCCTGCCAAAGCAAAGCAGAAGCTCGGCTGGGTGCCGGAAATCAGCGTTCAGGAGATGTGTGCAGAAATGGTTGCGCACGACCTGGGAGAGGCACAGCGTCACGCATTGCTGAAGCTGCACGGCTTCAGCGTAGCGGTCAGCACGGAACACTAATACCTGGAATATTCAGAGCAGGGACAGGTTCAAAATGGAATATGGGCAATTGTCCGAGATACTAGCCGAAATCCCGAATCTTGAACTGGCAATACTTGTTGGCAGTAGAGCAACCGGTGCGGCTACTATTGAAAGTGATTGGGATATCGCGGTCCAGTGGAAGCGGGATTTAGATTTTATTCAACTGCTATCAGTAACGGAACAGCTTCGCAGAACTCTGGCAAGAGCGCTTGGAGTGAATGAACACTCTATCGACCTGATCGATCTCCCTGCAGCGAGACTAGCAATGCGCGCGGTTGTTGCTGAAGAGGGGGTTCCGCTCAAGGGGGGCGAAAGCCTGGCCTGGTACCGGTTCTTGCAACGTACCTGGCGAGAGCTGGAAGAACAGTATTGGGAGCAAACGTATGCGGCTTGATCTTTATCAGGCAGAAACCTCACTCATTGCCCAAGAGCAGTCTTCTTTGCTGGATGAAGTGCGCACAACTCTTCTTGCCGGAGTAACGCTCTCTCGCTTGGAACAAAATGGCGTATTGCACGCGCTTCAGGTGTTGATCGAAAACGCAATTGGCAAGGCCAAACAGCTGCATAAGGCCTCAGGTAAGCAGGTACCACTATCAGCATATGATAGTTTTCTTGGTTTGACGGAACTTGGCGCAGTAAAAGCTTGTGACCTGAACGCCTGGAATGCCGCTATTGGACTGCGGAACCGGATAGTTCATGATTATATGAATATTGACATGCAGCGGGTACTGGATCTGGTAAAAAATGAGCAATACCGTTTTATTACGAAATTTTTACTGGAACCGATTAATGGGTGTCATTGAAACGTAGCCGGAGCCAGTTAAAACCGAAGATTCAAGTCATAGATGTAGAAAGATCAAAAAGTTGTTTCACATTTAAACGTTAAAAGTGAGTTACCTTTGAAACGCACAACCGGTCAAATAATGGACTTTTTACGCAGCAACAAAGATTTTTTTGCCACTGAGTTTACGGTTAAAAAATAGGAATCTTTGGATCATATGCGCGGGGTACCGGGAGTGAAGAGAGTGATATTGATATTGTTGTAGAACTTGAAAAACCTGATTTATATTACCTGATTGGGGTAAAACAGACTGTTGAAGATGCCATGGGCGGTAAGGTTGACGTGGTGAGGCTGCGGGACAAAATGAATTCCGCACTTCGGCAGCGGATAGAGCGGGATGCCATTTGTGTCTGACCCGGAACTGCTTGTAGAGGATATCAAAAACATCATTTGGGCATAGGATCAGATATCCAAAAGATTTCACATAATTAACTCATGCGATGATTTTTTGAAGGACGACATTGGCCGTGAAAAGCTGGACAGTATTTGTATGCAACTGATTAATATCGGTGAAGTTTTGAAGCAGATAGACAAATTGACTGATTCAAAATTGTTGGTTAATTATCCTGAAATTGACTGGAAGAAGGCTAAGGGGATGAGGGATATTATTACACATCATTATTTCGATATTGACGCGGAAACAATTTATACCGTTTGTTCAGAACATATTCCGGAGATGAAAACGGTTATGGAAAGAATGCTGAACGAGTACAAAAAAAGCTGCTAGGTGTTACCCATTGCCTGCACTAATCTAGTTCCAAATGTAAAGACGGTACCTATTAAGCATTTAAACATCAGAGATAAAATTGTAATCGCTTGAAATTGTATAATATATTTAAAGTAATTTTATACTCACAACGAAAATGGCTGTGAAAGTGGCAATAGCTGGAACAAGAGACGGGGAGGCTGGATGAAACACGCGTTAAATCATTTTTTATATTTTGAGAATCACCATAAAAATTTCATTAAACAAATTTTATATACAACTGTGGCTATCTTCCTGCTTATATCTGCAGATGGTGCAATTGCGGAGATACAGCAGAATACTTCCCAGCCGGGCAGTATCGGTCAGGTAATGCCAACCCAGATAGTTCCAACCCAGATAGCACCAACTCAGGTAGCACCAACTCAGGTAGCACCAACTCAGGTAGTACCAACTCAGGTAGTACCGATTCAGGTTGTACCAACCCAGGCACTGCCGACTGCGCCGCCACCAACGCCACCGTCCGCAGAATCTCAAGCGGAAGCCCCATCTCGCATCGAAACCGCGCTTGCCGACTATATGACCGGCGCTGAAACACCTCAATCGCAGGAATTCACCCTGAAAAAACAGAAACAGTTCGGCTACAGTTTTTTTCGACCTGAATCGCAAGGGTTTGCCGCTTTGACGGATATCCCGGTGGGACCCGATTATGTCATCGGTAATGGCGACAGGCTGCTTCTTACCTCGTGGGGGAGTGTTGAGGGAACCTTCCCGCTTGAGGTCAACCGAAACGGCGATATCGTTCTGCCGAAAGTCGGCACGGTAAAAGTTGCCGGCGTTACCTACGGCCAACTCCCCACGGTGATCTCTGCACAGCTGCACAAAGTTTTCAAGGATTTCCATATATCAATTACCATGGACAAGCTGCGCCTGCTCAAGGTGTATGTTGTCGGCGAAGTCAAGGCGCCGGGTGACTATTCCATCTCGGCGCTCTCGACCCTTATCAACGCACTGTCAGCAGCGGGCGGCCCGACAAAATCCGGCACGCTGAGGAATATTGCCATCAAACGCAACGGCACGCTGGTGGAGACTGTTGACCTCTATGACTTTTTTCTCAAGGGTGACAAAAACCGTGATATTCGCCTTCAGGCAGGCGATACCATCTTTGTGCCGTCCATCGGTCCGGTGGCCGGAGTCGCCGGAAATGTTCGCCGGCCCGGCATTTATGAGCTAAAAGGCGAGAAAAACCTGAAAGAGCTTCTTGATCTGGCTGACGGAATTATTCCAACCGGCTATCTGCAGCGGGTACAGATCGCCCGGGTAAAGGCGCACACGGAAAATACGGTATTTGATGTCAGTCTTGAGGCCGCCAAGCCGGAAGACGTTCAGAAGCTGGCTGCAGGAATACCTCTAAAAGATATGGATGTGGTTAAGGTTTTCCCCATTGACGGTGCCCTGCGCGGATTTGTCCGTCTGGAAGGGCATGTGCTGCGGCCGGGTGATTATGCCATCAAGCCGGGGATGCGTCTCTCGTCACTGATAACCCCGGATAATCTCCTCCCGGAATATAGTACCAAATTCGGCCAGATTATTCGCCGGTCTCCTCCCGAGTATCAGCCGCGTCTGCTCTATTTTAATCTTGCCAAGGCTCAGGCAGGTGATGTGAACAGCGACCTGGCATTGCAGGAACAGGACAAGATCCGGGTCTTTTCACGCTGGGACCAGGAAGAAGTGCCCAAGGTAAAAATCGGCGGGGATGTGCAGAAACCGGGTGAATATCGATACTATAATGATATGACAGTACGGGATCTGTTAATTCTGGGGGGCAACCTGAAACGTACCGCGTACCTGAGTGACGCTGAAATTACCCGTATCAAAGTAACAGAAACATCAGTCGCCAGTTTTCCCATAAGTATCCGGTTGGATGAGGTTCTCAAAGGAAATCCCGAACACAATATCAAGCTTGAACCGTCTGATGAGTTGATGGTTCGCAGAATCCCCAACTGGTACGAAGAAAGCGACCGTTATGTAACGCTCAAGGGTGAATTTGTCTTTCCGGGCGTGTACCCGATCTATAAGGGTGAGCGTTTAAGTTCCATCTTTAAACGTGCCGGCGGACTTACCGATAAGGCGTATCTTGCCGGGGCCAGATTCATGCGCGCTTCGGTGAAGGAACAGCAACAGAAACGTATGGATGAATTTGCCATAACGGCAGAACAGGAAGTAAATACCCAGATGGCAAATATTGCTTCTGTTGCCACTTCCCAGGAGGAACTTGCCGGAGCCAAGGCGTCGCTGGAAGGGGTTAAAAGTAACCTGAAGTTGCTGAAGGCGCTTAAGGCGGAAGGACGCATGGTTATTCAGCTTTCCGATCTGCAGCATTTTGCCGGAAGTCCGTATGATATTGAAGTGATGGCCGGAGATGTTGTCGAAATACCCCAATCCTCCAATGCTGTCTCGGTTCTCGGGCGAGTCGTCAATCCGACCAGCTTTGTCCACCTGGACGGGAAAACCGTCGGAGACTATCTCGGCCTGGCCGGAGGCACAACAAATGACAGCGAAGCAAGTGAAATCTATGTAATCCGGGTAGACGGCTCCATTTACAGCCGGCAGCAATATTCGTCGATTGCCTCGCTGGTGGGGGGAGGATTTTTAAATGAACGCATTGCCGCTGGCGACTCAATTATTGTTCCCCAAAAATACGAAAAAACTCCCTGGTTGAGGACTGTTAAGGATATTACGACTATCATGTCGCAGCTTGCTATAACGGCAGGGACGATTCTGTTGGGGCTTAGGTAGGGAAGGTTTGCGAGGGTAGAGGATCGGGGATAGAGGATCGAGGGGCGAGGATCGAGGGGCGAGGATAGAGGGGCGAGGATCGAGGGGCGAGGATCGAGGAGTAAAAGCGGGAGTGATGCGTGAAGTTTGAGGATTTAGATGTTTGGCAGCGGTCGGTTCGCTTGAGCATTGAGATATATCAACTTCTCCGCGAACTGAAAGATTTTGGTTTTAAGGATCAGATAACCCGTTCAGGATTATCCATCCCAAGCAATATAGCAGAAGGGTTTGATAGAGTATCAAACAAAGAGTGTGTGACCTTTCTGTCATATGCCAAGGGCTCGTGCGCTGAATTACGAACCCAGATTCATATTGGCATTGAAATAGGATACATAGATCGTACAAGTGGTGAACGTTGGATTCAGCAAACGCGGGAAATATCGAACATGCTGGGCGGTCTTATCAAAACTAAACGCAGCTTTGTGAAGTAAAAAGAGGTACGAGGTTAGAGGATAGAGGCGCGAGGATAGAGGATAGAGGCGCGAGGATAGAGGATAGAGGCGCGAGGATAGAGGATAGAGGCGCGAGGATAGAGGATAGAGGCGCGAGGATAGAGGATAGAGGCGCGAGGATAGAGGCGCGAGGATAGAGGCGCGAGGATAGAGGATAGAGGATAGAGGATAGAGGATAGAGGATAGCCCCGAACCCCGAACCTGCTTTTAGTCCTCGAACCTGAATTTAAACCCCGCTCCCCGCTCCTGTTTTCGACCCCGCTCCTGCTTTTATACCTCGCACCTGTAGTTAAACCCCGAACCTCGTACCTGCCTCTAAACCTCGATCCCGAATTAAACTTGATTTCAAATAACGGAGTCCGATTAATGCCGCACACTGAAGATAAAAACCTCGAACCAGGAGCCTCGAACCTCGAACCTGAATTTAAACCCGGAACCCCGGACCTCGAACCTGAAGTTAAGCCTCAAACCCCGAACCTCGATCCCGAAGTTAAACCCCGAGCCTCCAACCCCGCTCCTGAAGTTTCGAACCTTGGTCCCGAAGATCCGGATGTCATAAACCTGCTTGATTACCTGGAAGTGCTTGCCAAAAACTGGCGCATGATTTTCAAAACGACGGTAGTCGCAGCTATTATTTCTGTCGGTTACAGTCTTTGCCTCCCCAATATCTACAGCGCCACAGCCCGCTTCCTGCCGCCGCAGCAGGATTCATCAGGTTTGATGGGTATGCTGATGGGAGCCGCCGGAGGAATGGGCGGGGTGGCTGCCGACCTTCTGGGGAAAGGGACGCCGGCTGACATGTACGTCGGTATTCTCAATAGTGAAGCAATTAGTGACAAGATCATAGATCGTTTCAAATTGATGGATCTTTATGAACAAGATTACCGCGTAGAAACGTATAAGAAGCTTGATAAAAACGTTGATATTGTCGCCGGGAAAAAAGACGGCATCATCTCCATCAGTGTCGAAGACAAAGATCCTAAACTGGCAGCTGCCATTGCCAATGCCTATGTAGAAGAGCTTGGAAAATTACTCTCAAAACTTAATATAACCGGTGCAGGACAAAACAGAGTCTATCTGGAAGAACGCCTGGCCAAGGCAAAGGGCGATCTGGTAAAAGCGGAAGAAGGGCTGAAACAGTTCCAGTCCAAGAACAAGGCACTTGATATCACCGAACAATCAAAGGGGACCATCAAAGGTGTTGCAGATCTGGAAGGGCAACTCGCTGCTGAGGAAGTTAAACTTGCCGGGATTAAACGAGTATTTACCAGTTCGAGCCAGGAAGTAAAAAATCAGCTGTCAGTCATTACCAATATAAAAAATCAAATTGCCAAATTTGAGGGTAATCGATCCAGTTCATCTATTCCGGGAATAGGATCAGTACCCGAATTGGGTCAGCAGTATGTGCGTCTATTGCGTGAGTTTAAAATTCAGGAAACTATTGTTGAGATGCTTACCAAGCAGTATGAAATGGCAAAACTTTCCGAGGCAAAGGATACAACGGCTATACAAGTAATACAAACTGCCCGTGAACCAGATAAGAAGGCCAAGCCGAAGCGAAGTCTGATCGTATTGGCGACAACCTTTGCCGCCGGATTCGGTGCCGTTATATATGCATTTATGCAAGAGGCCGGTGCGCGGATGCCGGAAGAGGATTGCGCGCAATGGAACAGAATTAAGGGGTTGTTGCCGGACGTCTCAAGAGTCTTTTATCGCAAGAAAGCTTGACAGAAATAACTGGTCGACACGTTAAATTTGCAAGAGTTGGTGAGAAGCTATTGCGGGGTGGAAAATCAGATGGCTGTATTTAAGTTGGGTAGTGTTTCCAGTTTCACACGAAATAAAATACTACTGGTTTTTGGCACGCGTCCTGAAGCTATAAAGATGGCGCCAGTGTTTAAGGCGCTTCAACGCAGCTCTTGTCTTGATGTTAAGGTGTGTGTGACGGCACAACACCGCCACATGCTTGATCAGGTACTATCGCTATTTGATATTCACGCTGATTTTGACTTGAACTTGATGCAGCCTGGCCAGGATTTAACTGATATAACATCACGAGTTCTGGATGGAATGCGTGCTGTTTTGCGCGATTGGCAACCCGGCCTGGTACTGGTGCATGGTGACACTACCACAACCATGGCCTCCAGTTTGGCTGCCTATTATGAGAAAATACCGGTAGGCCATGTTGAGGCAGGATTGCGAACCGGCAACATTTACTCTCCCTGGCCGGAAGAGATGAACCGCCGTCTGACAGGATCAATAGCAACCATACACTTTGCCCCCACAGAAACCGCCCGTCTGAATTTGCTTTCAGAAGGAGTTGCGGAGGATCAGATACACGTCACAGGCAACACAGTGATAGATGCGTTGTTGCAGGTGGTGGCACAGTTTGAGCACAATCGCGAATTACAAGAGGGGATGGCAGCACTCTTCCCGTTTCTGGACACTGCAAAAAAGATGATACTTGTTACCGGACACCGCCGGGAAAATTTTGGTGAAGGCTTTGAAAACATCTGCCGTGCACTTAAACAATTGGGTGAGCGTGATGATGTACAGATTGTCTACCCGGTACATCTCAATCCCAACGTCCAAGAACCGGTTCAGCGGATTTTATATGATTGTCCCAACATACATTTGATTGGTCCGCTTGATTATCTCCCCTTTGTGTATCTGATGTCCCGTTCCTTTATGCTCATTACCGATTCAGGTGGAGTTCAGGAAGAAGCTCCGTCTCTTGGTAAGCCGGTGCTGGTAATGCGTGAAACCACAGAGCGACCGGAGGCTGTTGAGTCGGGCACTGTGTTGCTGGTCGGGACGGATTCAGACAAAATTGTCAGTGAGGCAACCCGTCTTCTTGATGACCATGAAGCATACCAGGCAATGGCACTGGCCCATAATCCATATGGTGATGGTAATGCTTCACAAAGAATAGTTGAAATATTAGAGCAGTAAAATTTTAATCGTGAGGGGATATGCAGCGTAATTTACAGAAAATAGTTGTCGTTGGCCTTGGGTATATCGGTCTACCGACGGCTTCAATGCTAGCCACTAAGGGGCATCAGGTTTTGGGTGTGGACATAAATCCAAAGACCGTAGCAACCATAAATCAGGGCAATATTCATATCGTTGAGCCTGATCTGGATATTCTGGTCAGATCGGCAGTAGGTAGTGGTAAATTGAAGGCATCACTTCAGGCAGAAGAAGCTGACACCTTCATCCTGGCAGTTCCCACCCCCTTCAGACACACCGAAGTCAATCCAAAAACACCCGACTTAAGTTATATCGAGGCTGCAACACGAACCATTGCACCCTTTATAAAACCTGGAAATCTGGTCATTCTCGAATCAACCTCCCCTGTTGGCACCACTGAACTTATTCAGGACATAATTGCAGGACTCCGCCCTGATCTTTTCAACCTCGAACCGCGAACCTCGAACCGCGAACCTGTCTTTATAGCCCACTGCCCTGAACGGGTTTTACCCGGCCACATTATTCGGGAGTTAGTTGATAACGATCGTATAATTGGCGGAGTAGACAACGCCTCTGCTGAAAAGGCCAAAGTTCTGTACCAAACATTCTGCAATGGCAGCATTTATCTAACGGATGCTCGTACCGCCGAAATGGCAAAGCTGACGGAAAATTCTTTCCGTGATGTCAATATCGCCTTTGCCAATGAGCTATCCATGGTTTGTGACAAGCTCAATATAAATGTCTGGAATCTGATTGAGCTTGCCAACAAGCACCCTCGTGTCAACATCCTTCAACCCGGACCTGGTGTTGGTGGCCACTGTATTGCGGTTGATCCCTGGTTTATTGTGGCAGCTGCTCCGGAGGAAGCAAAGTTGATCCGCTGTGCACGGGAGGTCAATGATTCTAAGCCAGAGTGGGTGCTGGAAAAAGTCAAAAATGTCGCAGTGCGATTTAAAAATCCGGTTATTGGTTGTTTGGGGCTTGCTTTCAAGGCGAATATAGATGATCTGCGAGAGTCTCCAGCTTTGGAGATTACGAGGGATTTGATGGCCAGCGGTATTGGATGTGTGATGGCGTGTGAACCGAATGTGAATGGTAGTTTTCAGGAATTCCCGTTGCACGAGTTGGATGAGGTTTTACGCGAGGCAGATATTTTATTGGTGTTAGTGGATCATGACGAGTTTAAAGGGATAGCCTTCGAGTCGCTTAAAGAAAAAATTGTTTTAGATATAAGAGGCATCTGGAGATAAGTAATGGGGATTTATTCGTGATTCAAGCAATTGTGAAAAAAGGTAAAGTTTTCGGTGAAGAGGTACCTGCGCCCTTAGTATCTAGTGGATCTTTATTAATAAAGGTTGTTTATAGCTGTATTTCTGCAGGTACGGAAATTAGTGGCGTCCAGGGTAGCGGTAAATCTCTCATCAAGCGAGCACTTGAGCAGCCAAAGCATGTTAAGAAAGTTATCGATATGGTTCGCTCCGATGGTATTTCCGATGCATATGCTAAGGTTAAAGGCAAGTTGGAGGGCGGAGCACCTACCGGCTATTCCATTAGCGGTGTTGTGATTGCTGTTGGCAAAGGCGTTTCTAACTTCAGGGTCGGTGATCATGTCGCGGCAGCCGGAGCTGGATTGGCCAACCATGCAGAATATGTAGATGTCCCGGAAAATCTGGTTATGAAAATGCCATCAGGTATGGATTTCAAATCTGCTTCCACAGTGACGCTTGGCGGCATTGCAATGCAAGGGATACGGCGGGCTGACTTGCGACTGGGTGAGCTGGCTGTTGTGGTCGGTGCGGGGATACTCGGCCTCTTGACCATGCAAATGCTCAAGCATTCAGGTGTGCGGATAGCTGCAATTGACCTTGATGTAACACGACTTACCATTGCAAAAGAGCTGGGTGCAGAATTAATTCTTAATCCAACCGCTGAAAATACTCCACACGCTATTCAGAACTGGACTGGCGGCAATGGGGCTGATGCTGTTATTTTCACCGCTGCATCCGGCAGCAGCGAACCGCTGTCACAAAGTTTTCAGATGTGTAAGCGCAAGGGGCGAGTTGTACTTGTAGGTGTTGTAGGTATGGAAATAAAGCGTGAGGATATGTATCAAAAAGAATTGGATTTTCTCATATCAACGTCTTACGGACCTGGCCGCTATGATAAAAGATATGAAGAAAAAGGGCTTGAATACCCATATGCATACGTACGCTGGACTGAAAATCGAAATATGACTGAATATTTGCGTCTCCTGAATAGTGGTGCACTAAGACTTGATAAATTAATTAACTCTGTATATCCGATTGAACAGGTAACAGAAGCCTTTGAATCGCTTCAGCAACCCGACATCAAGCCACTTATGGTTCTGTTGGATTACGGTTTGCCTGAAAAATGTGAATCAGAAAGTCTTGTGAATCACAGTAGAAAGATAACAACATCCACATCTAGTGTTTCCCGTGATGTTATAAATATTGCTTTGGTTGGCGCCGGTGGATTTGCAACCGGTATGCATCTTCCTAATATCGAAAAACTTTCGAATAAATTTCGACTACATTCTGTTGTAAACCGTACAGGATACAAAGCAAAAGCCGTTGCAGAACAATATAAGGCAAACTATTCAACTACCGATTTTCACGATGTGCTGAATGACAATGCAGTTGACTTGGTGTTGATAGCCACGCGTCATAACAATCACGCTGATCTGGCGCTTCAAGCACTGCAAGCAGGCAAACATGTTTTTGTGGAGAAACCACTGGCCACCACGCAAGAAGAGTTAGAGTCAATCAAATCGTTTTATGCTGAAGGTACTGATGGTAAACCATTATTATTCACAGGCTTCAATCGCCGCTTCAGCAAGTATGCTCAGGAAATAAAGTTACACTCTGACAAAAGATTAAATCCATTACTCATTCATTACCGCATGAATGCCGGTTTTTTACCAATCGATCACTGGGTGCATGAGGATGGAGGCAGAATAATCGGCGAGGCCTGCCACATAATTGATCTCATGACTTTTTTTACTGGTAGCACGTTGGACTCTATAAGTGTCGATAGTCTCTCTCCGGCAACCGATAACTACATTGCGTCTGACAACAAGATAATTTCACTTGCTTACAAAGATGGCTCAATTGCCACAATTCACTATTTTTCTGTTGGCAGCAAAGATATATCCAAAGAATTCATGGAAGTTCATTTTGATGGTAAAAGCATCATTATGGATGATTATAAATCACTCAAAGGCTATGGTTTGAAATTGACTGAAATCAGTACATCAGCAAGCCAAAAGGGTCAATTTGAGGAACTTGAATTCTTGTATGAGTCTTTGAAACGACGAGAAAAACAGTGGCCCATAGATTTTTGGGATATGATTCAGACGACTCAAGCTGCCATTGAAATTGCGCAAACCAAATGAAGATCTTTATTTTGGAAAATGCGTAAGTCGTGAAATACATTCTAATCGGGCCATACCCCCCACCACTCGGAGGAATCAGCGTTTTTATGTATCGATACGCAAAGCTGCTGAGGAGTCAGGGGGTGGATGTAGAATGTGTAGATTTTTCAAAATTATCTAAAATAGCTAAAATCATAAAACTTTTTGAATGGCTCTTTACACCTATGCCGACCTGTTTTCATCTCAATGGTTTCAATTTTAACATCATTCAGATATTGCTCTTAAGACCATTCCCCAAAGAATTTAATTTACATGATCATTCAGGAAGAAAAGTACTTACTCTCAGCCCGAAAGAAAAGTTAATACTTAGTAAATTTTTGGCCTCTACAGCAAAGGCAGTAGTAGTTGGAAGACATATTCTTGAGTATTATAACAAGGCGGGTTTAGTTCTCCCGGAAAATACAGAAGTAAAGCATGCTTATATTCCTCCACCAATTGAGGATGAACCCTCAATATGGCAATCGTATGAACAAGCCACCCTCAATTTTATCAATAGCCACAAACCATTAATAATTGCGAATGCATTTAGTATTGAATTTTATGAGGGTATAGATCTTTATGGCTTAGATATGTGTATCGAGCTAATATACAGACTAAAAGATGATTTCAACGAGATAGGCATTGTTTTTGCCCTCGCCGACATTGGTAATTATGAGTATTATGAGCAATGTCTCTTGAAAATACGTGAGCTCGGCATTGAGGATAATTTCCATTTTATGACAGGTCAAAAGGAATTGTGGCCACTATTTAAAAAAGCTGATCTTATGGTGCGACCCACATTTAATGATGGATATGGCATCAGCATTGCTGAAGCAATTGACATGGGGTGTCCCGCTTTAGCAAGTGATGTGTGTGAAAGGCCGGAAGGAGCCATTAAATTTAAAAACAGATCAACTGATTCGCTCGTCTTGCTAGCGCATAATATTTTGTCTATGAGCGAGAATAATAAATGAAAAATATTATCATTAAAATATTGAGTTTATGCTACAAGTTATTATTTAAAGCATATCTAAAGGACAAAGAAAATCACTATCGAAAAACGTTCAATATTCATCCCACATCTTGGATTGGCGAAATAGAACATACTGTATTTCAAGGTAATATTTCACTCGGAGCTAATTCATATTTTAATTCTGGGCGTATTGTTACAGGTCGCAATTCAAAAGTAATCATTGGGAAATGGTGTGCTATTGGTTATAACGTAAGTATGCTTGCTTTAACTCACGACGTAAACGAACCAACGGGACCTGCCAATAAAAGGCCACAACCGGAAAGAGATATTTTAATTGGTTCGAATGTTTGGATTGGTTCAAATGTACTTATCAGGGATGGTGTCAAAATTGGAGACAACAGCATAATAGGGGCAAATTCCTTAGTGATTAAGGATGTACCTGAACGAGCAATATTTGGTGGCGTTCCTGCCAAGTTGATACGATACAAATAGTATGTTGTCAAAACTTAAACAAATATATATAAATTTAACAGAAAAAGGGTTCTTTCATCTTTTATCTGTAAATTTAATGCTTCAGTTTCTAAGTTTTGGAAGCAGTCTTTTTGTGAGTAAGTATCTAAGCCCAGTAGAGCTTGGCGAAATAAAGATTATTCAGTCATATTCAAATTTTTTTCTTCTTATTGCTAGCTATGGATATGCAACTGCTATTTTAAAGTTCTGCTCAGAAAGCATTGAAAACGAGCAGAAATATGGTCTTTTCAGACACTCTTTATTCCAATCAATTAAAACTACCGGAATATCAATTGCGATACTTTTTATTGTTGCCTATTGGAATATTATTTCACCATCCCCCCATATCAATTTCTGGTTAGCTGTTTACGCTGCAATTATCCCTTTTGCTGTATTTACTAATCAGGCCGTTGTTTTACTTCAAGCCATCAAAAAAATAAAGGAAATGGCAAAAGCTCAGGCAATTGTTAAGGTTCAGTCTGTATTATGCATTATTCTTTTGACGTATTATTGGGGTTTTAAAGGTTTTATTTTTGCAACAATAATTGCTTATATTGCAGGTATATTGCCATTTTTTGTTCAATTTCCTCGTTCAGTATTCAAGAAAGTCGAAATCCAAATTTCTCCAAAATATAGAAATGTAGTTCGTTATAGTTTCATGGCGAATTTAGTTTCATTTGTTTCTCAAAATATCGACATTGTAGTTCTTGATCATTTTATAAAGGATAGAGAATTGATTGGCTATTATTCACTAGCAACAATATTTATATTGGGAGGAATGCAGGTCACTTACACGGTACAATCAATTGCAACGCCATATTTCAGTGAAAAATCCAATGATAGAATCTGGTTTTTAAGCAAATTGAAGGGTACAAGCCGCAAGGCGCTAATCCTCAGTATAATAGTCTCATTATTTATAATTACTTCAGCGTACATACTTGTAATTTTTTATTATGGCGAACAATACATGCCTACTTTATTGGTATTATCTATTTTATTAGTGAGATATGTAATTTGGACATATTCATCTATTACAGGTATAGCTTTAGTGGGTTTGGGGGAAATGAGATTTAATTTTATTATGGTTGGAATAAGTACAGTGGTAGGCATTATAATGTCTTTCACACTAGTTAAAATGTATGGAATCATAGGTGTGGCAACTGCGCAAGTTTTATCAGCTTTGACCACGTTATTGCTTGTTCGTTATATTGGTGTACCTGCCGTGAAAAAAGCTTTACCAGCAGACCTGAGCGGTTCAAATTAATAACAGGAACTACTTACTTGATTAAACCTATTTCACACTACATACATATAATAAAATCTACCCCCCCGGATCGATTAGCGGGGAAAATTTCAAAGAAAATCACTAGCAAGATCCATTGCACGATAAAGCGCATCAGAGATAAAAAACAGACAACGTACAGCTCGCATCTCAACAATCCTGCGCTTTGCAGCTATTTCAACATTACTGACAATTCCACACTGAAACAGGCCGAAAGAGTCAGCCAGGTAAAACTTCTATCAGATCTGTACCTGGATCACCGTTTCGATTTGCTCGGCTCCGGCTGGGTGCAAGTGAAACATGGCATGGAATGTCGTGGACTTGAGGGATACTCCTATGAGATGGGATCACCATACGAGAATGACAAACATGAAAAGTGGCTTACAGGCAGAATCAATGATTCAAATCTTAAAGAGTCGCAGCGAATCTGGAACCTGATTGACGAGCACTACATCCCGATCGATTGGCATGTGGATTTCAAATCAGGCTATCGCTGGAGTGAAAAAACCTGGTATCGGGACATTACGTTTGCACATCTTCCTGGCGTGGACGTAAAGCTCCCTTGGGAACTTGCTCGTATGCAACACCTGCCACAACTCGCCTGGGCCTTTATGCTAGCAAAAGATGGTGTTGACGGATTTGATTCGCCAGAAAAATATGCTCGTGAATTTCGTAACCAGATTTTGGATTTCATTGCAACTAATCCTCCAAGATATGGAGTTAACTGGAATTGCACCATGGATGTTGGTATCAGGGTTGCTAACTGGTTAATTTCGTATGATTTATTTCGTGGGTTTGGTGCAACGTTTGATTCTGAATTTGAATCATTGCTTACCCGCTCGGCATATGAGCATGGCAAGCACTGTATCGAAAATCTGGAGTATTTTCCCGAGTTCCGCAGCAATCACTATCTTTCGAATATTGCCGGGCTGCTATTTGCTGCGAACTACTTGCCTGAAACTCGTGAAACAGATCTCTGGATTGCTTTTTCTCTACAGGAATTGGTAAGCGAGATGGGGCATGAGTTCCAGTCTGATGGAAGTAATTTTGAGGCGTCAACCAGTTATCATCGCCTCTCAACTGAGATTATGCTTTATTGTTCGATGTTCTGCCTGCGGCTTACTCCCGAACGATGTGAAAAACTGAAAGAACTGGATGTCAGCACGCTTACCGTTATTCCACAGCTGCAAAAATATAGCAAACAGTCCTACCAGCTTGACACGGATGAAATTTTTCCAGTCTGGTACTGGGAGAGACTTGAACGGGCAGTAGAATTTACTATGCATATTACCGCCCCTAACGGCGAGATTCCCCAATTTGGGGATAATGATAGTGGTCGATTTCTCAAGCTATGGCCATCCATCGCTGTAGTCACGAATGCTAGTGCCATAGCTTGTGTAGGGTATAACAGTCAGGCAGACAGCGAGAACTATCCGGACGAAATCATTCTGGATCATGGACACCTGATGATCATTGCCGGTGATCTGTTCGGTAGGGATGACTTTAAGGGCGTCTTGTGTGAGACCCCGGAATCAGTCTTGGTACACTCATTATTGACAGGCAAGACTATTCACTCCTTTCGCACCGGGCAGATACCGTTGGTAGGTCAGTCTTTACAGACGTGGGCATATCCTGATTTCGGGCTCTATATTCTGCGCTCTCAACGTATATATCTGGCTATTCGCTGTGGTAGCATCGGTCAGCAGGGCATAGGTGGACATGCTCATAATGATCAGCTATCGTTCGAGCTCCATGTTGATGGTGTGCCGCTTATCATCGATCCGGGAACGTATCTCTATACACCGAATCCGGCCAAGCGAAACCTGTTCCGCTCCACGGAACAGCATAACACCGTCTTCTTGCCGGGTGTTGAGCAGCATCATTGGAAAGATGGCCAACGAGGGATCTTCTGTATGAAGGATAAGGCTGCGGCAGTTTGCGAAACATGGGATATTGAAAAAGGCTGCGTACTGTTCCTAGGCCAACTTCGGGGATATGGCGGCAGACCGGTTGATCATCTGAGAGAAATCAGAGTAGATCCAAACCAGGGTGTAATTGAAATCTGTGATACCCTGCGGGGAAGTGATACCTCCGGAATAGTTTCATTTTTAACCCCTAAACCGGTTGTGACGGCTGATGGACCTTCACTCCAGTTGGGCCTGGTTTCGCTGGAAAGTTCCAGTGAAGCATTCGAACTTCGTACTTCAACATATTCATCGAAATATGGTATGGCCACTCCTGCGGTCAGGATTTGTGCAAGATTCAAAAATTCACATTCTGCTAGATTCTCTCTTCATTAACTTTACCATGCCATGTGTGTAGTTATCCGTAATAACGTGCATTAAAATTCCGGTTTTGGATTAAAGACAATGAACAAGTTGCCATCTCCACATGTCATACATACCAATACAGGACAATTTTTCGGTCATTTATTGCTGACGGGTTTTTTGGTGTATTTCCTAATTGTAATCCCCCTACCTATTCAATTAATTATTTTTTCAATTGGATTTGGCTTTATTTCGGCGATATTTTTTCGCAGCGCCAGTTTATATGTGCCATTAACACTTTTTTTCCTTCTTCCACCTATTGCAATAAGTGCAATAAACAATCCGAAGCTAAACAATGTAAACACCGGACTATTAAAAAATCACCCCATTTCAATCATATTATGTTCTATAGCACTTGTCACAATCGTTCCAAATTACAAGTCCATGGTTGTTCTTTATAAATCAAGCCACAGTATGATGAAAATAGCGCTGGCAACACAAACATTATTCATTTGCTCACTTATTTTGGGTTCATTTCTAAAATTAAATATATCAACGGTTTCGTATGCTGTTGAGAGTTTTATTGCTCCATTTATTCTATTTTTACTCATATGTTTTTACGATAAAATCGACTCTAATGTAATACCCAGGCTGCAAAAAATATTTATTATGTTAAGTATTATTGTTTGTATTTACGGTTTTTTTGAATTTTATTTTCACAGTAATTATTTTTATGGTGAGTGGCTTCGCAAGAGTATGGAGGGTTATGAGTCTTTCACCTATTCAGATAGTTTTAGAATATTTACAACCATGGGGCATCCACTTGTAACTGCAAATGCAATACTCTTATCATTTTTCTTTTTAATTTCTTTGTATTATTCCGGCGACATAACCAATAAATATATTGTTTGTTTTTGTAGCATTATTCTTATCGTATCGTTGGTTTTGACAGGATCAAGATCAGGATTATTACTTTTACTTTTTGGTGTTCTACTTACATTCAAGAACCAAATTACGGTGAAAAATTTTATTGTTTTAATCTCATTTGTAACGATATCCGCTGGTATGCTGATTTTGACCAATCAGGGAAAATTCATGCTTGAAAGGTTTATGAGCAAAGAAGGGCTGCTTTCTTCTGCCGTAAGGTTGCAAGCTGTTTTTTCAATAGGAGATATTATCAAATCATCTCAATGGTTTGATGCTGCGTTTGGTAAATCAAGAGATCTTAGCGATTCAATGGTTTTGAAGGGAGTTAGTTTTGAAAATCCGTGGCTAATGATTATTGTAGATACAGGCGTTGTTCCAGCGTTTATATGTGCAGTAAGTTTTATATTTGTTTTAATTTCTCTTTTTCGTGTTGCAAGATCGGAATCGGAAAGAGTGCTTGCTATAACAACTTTACTGTCTATTTGCATGTTGTCTGGATACAATTCGTTTGCAGAGAAAAATCTAACTAATATTTTTTTCTGGTTTCCTGCTGCAATCTGCTATTGCCAAAGCAGGCGCAACTTGCACACGGTGGATCCGTATACTACTGTTGACAGAAAATTGATAACAGGAAGGTAATCAATTGAATGCCCTTGTAGTTGCATATTATTTCCCTCCTTTTGGTGGAGGAGGTTCAGAAAGAATTCATCATTTTGTAAAAAACATGCCGGAACTTGGTATCGTTCCATTAGTCTTAACGGTTGATGAGTCATGCTATGAGGATATCTATCATGATCCTGGTTTGTTGAATGAATATGCCACAAGTGTTTCTATTTTCAGATCACCTATGATATTCGGAAGATTGCTGAAACAACAAAAAAATCAATCGTATGCCACTACAAGCATTAAATCCGGTAATGTTTCAAAGAAGCTTCGTAATTTCAAGAAATTTGTTAAAAGTTTGATTGTGCCTGATGAACACGTATTTTGGATTCCACCTGCTTTGAAGGTCATTCGAAATATTCTGAAGAATTATGCTGTTGGGGTGATATTCTCTACGGCACCACCTTTCTCTGCACATTTCCTTGCTGCACTGGCATCAACTGTATATAACATACCTCTTGTATTGGACTATCGTGACTTGTGGGGAGAAAATCCTCAAATGGCTGGAAAAGGATTAGGTAGACAGGTAAACAAGTTTCTTGAACGGTATTCACTTAAAAAAGCATCACAGATTATTTTCACCAATCATTCTGCAGCGGAAGTTATGGCAGCGAGACATCCTTTTATATCAGCTAAATCAGTTGTTATTGAAAACGGATTTGATTCAAAATCTATACTTGAAATGAAACACAAATGTACAGATGGGAATAACCAAGGTGTATTCAGAATAAATTACTTGGGAAGTCTAACAAGGCAGCGGACACCTGGTACTTTTCTGTCGGCAGTGAAAAACTTTGTAGAGTTATATCCTGAATATCCCGTGAAGGTTGGCTTTATTGGGTTTGCACCAGCGGAGCATCGTCAGTTAGTCAGTGATATGGGAATGGATACTATCGTTCAATTCTATGGCTCAGTTTCCAAAGAAAAAGCACTTGATATTATGTGCAACCACTCTGACATACTGCTTGTATTACAACGCTCAGGTGAAGGAGGAGCAACAGCTATACCAGGCAAACTTTATGAATATCTGGCGGCTGGTATACCAGTTATTTGTTTGGATGAAGGTCTCGGAGTCTCATCAGATTTTCTTCGGGGTCTTAGTTTAAATACATTTGTGGATTATTTTGATGAAGAGGGCATTCTTAACGTTTTAACTGATATTACTACAAATTACGCTGCGGCTAAAGATCGCATCAGTAAGTTGCATGATCACCTTTCCCCGTATGAGAGGAAAAATCTTTCTCATCGTCTTGCAGCACTATTGCATGGCGTCAGTACGGACAAAAAGTCATAAAACTGCTTCATAGCGTACGTTATGCACGACTATAAACAAAGGTTAATATGCCAAATAAAACAAAATATATATTTTTCTTTCATGCGAGTGCTGATTTATACGGAAGCGACTATGTACTGTTAGAACTTATCAAAAAAACCCTTCAACATTACAAGGTTATTGTGTTTCTGCCAAAGTACGGTCCACTGGTTGATGAACTTATTAAATGTAACGCTGAAGTAATTGTTTCAAGAATGGCAGTTCTAAGAAAAGAATATTTATCTATAAAAGGTATTTTTACATTTTTATTTAATATAATAAGCTCGTTATATACTGTGTATCACTTACAGAAGAAACATAATGTGGAGATATTCCATTCTAATACTTCCGCTGTATGGTCAGGATTTTTGTCAGCCTGGCTATTCAGGAAGAAGCATTTTTGGCAGATAATGGAAATAATAGAATCTCCTAGATTAGTTTCCAGGCTTATGTCCAAGGTTGTAGGCAAATTTTCTGATAAAGTATTTTGTATCTCTGATGCAGTAAAAAATCATTTTTTAAAATTCAACGGAGATAGCAAAAACAAATTTATTACTCTGTATCATGGCGTGGATAGAAATATATACAACATGAAAAACATAGATAGAGATCTCATAAGGCAGGGCCT
>JAQTXD010000117.1 GCA_028688955.1 Desulfuromonadaceae bacterium | reverse complement strand
GACCGGCACCTTCATCGTTTTGGACAGCTCCACGATGTCCTTCTCTTCCTGCGGCAGGAACTCGTGCAGCGGCGGATCGAGCAGCCGGATAGTCACCGGAAGCCCCTTCATCTCACGGAACAGGCCGATGAAGTCTCCTTTCTGCATCGGAAGAATCTTTGAAAGAGCCTGTTCGCGACCTTCGACATCTTCGGCCAGAATCATCTCGCGAACCGCAGCGATCCGCTCGGCATCAAAAAACATGTGCTCGGTGCGGCAGAGACCGATTCCCTCAGCACCGAACTGGCGGGCAACCCTGGCATCGTGCGGTGTATCGGCGTTGGCACGTACCTTCATGCGGCGAATACCATCCACCCAGCCCATCAGCGTGCCGAAATCGCCGGTCAACTCCGCCGAAACAGTCGGAACTGCGCCCAGCATGACTTCGCCAAGCGTCCCGTCAAGCGTGATCATGTCGCCCTTTTTGACAACGACACCACCTTTTGTCGTGAATATCTGGCCGGCATAATCCACCTTGATGTCGCCACACCCGGCAACACAGCATTTACCCATGCCTCGGGCGACAACAGCGGCGTGGGACGTCATACCGCCACGCGCGGTCAGGATCCCCTGAGCAGCATGCATACCGTGGATATCTTCGGGTGACGTTTCAATACGGACAAGAATGACTTTTCGACCGGTCTTTGCTTCAGATTCAGCTTCATCGGCGGTAAAAACAACGGTTCCCGATACTGCGCCCGGAGATGCCGGCAGCCCTTTGGCAATGATGTTTTTGACCGCTTTCGGATCAAGTGACGGATGCAGCAGCTGGTCCAGCTGATCCGGTGCCACACGCTTCACCGCTGTTTTCTCATCAATCAGGCCCTCGGCAACCATGTCAACGGCGATCTTTATCGCGGCAGGCGCGGTTCGTTTGCCGTTACGGGTCTGCAGCATGAACAGCTTCCCTTTCTCAATGGTAAACTCGATATCCTGCATATCCTTGTAATGTTTTTCAAGTATTGAACGGATTGCATCAAGCTGCCGGTAGCATTCCGGCATAACCTCTTCCATCGGTGGCAGAGTCGTTTCTTTGGCGCGGTTGATCGGCTGCGGAGTGCGGATACCGGCAACAACATCCTCACCCTGGGCATTAACCAGATATTCACCATAGAAATAGTTCTCACCCGTGGAAGGGTCGCGGGTAAAGGCAACACCGGTGGCACAGTCATCACCCATATTGCCGTAAACCATGGACTGTACGTTGACGGCGGTGCCCCATTCCGCCGGAATATTGTTGAGACGACGGTAGGTTATGGCGCGCTGATTCATCCATGACCCGAAAACCGCGCCGATGGCCCCCCACAGTTGATCCATCGGGTCCTCAGGAAAGGCGACCCCAAGCTCCTCCTTGATCTTTGCCTTGAAGGCGGCAACCAGATCTTTCCAGTCGGCGGCATTCAGTTCAGTGTCGAGATGTACGCCACGCTCGTCCTTTTTTTGATCCAGAAGGTGATCAAGCGAATGTTTGTCCATTCCCATAACAACATCTGAATACATCTGGACAAAGCGACGGTAGGCATCATAGGCGAAGCGCTCGTCACCACTCTGGGCTATAATTCCCTGAACGGTGATGTCATTAAGACCGAGATTAAGGACTGTATCCATCATGCCGGGCATTGAGGCACGGGCTCCGGAGCGTACCGAGACAAGCAGGGGGTTATGTGGATCGCCGAATTTCCGGTCCATCAAGGCTTCTACCTTGGCAAGATGGGAGGCAACTTCAGCGGCAAGCGAGGCGGGATAGTTGCTATCGTTCTTGTAGTACTCGGTGCACACTTCTGTACTCAGGGTAAAACCGGGAGGGACCGGCAGCCCGATGCTGGTCATTTCAGCCAGATTCGCCCCCTTCCCCCCCAACAGATTTTTCATATCAGACCGACCTTCAGCCTGACCATTTCCAAAGAAATATACAAATTTCTGCGACATGGTACCGCCTCCTCTTAAGTAGGTAATTACGAGTGCTTTACAGGCACTAAAAACATTTATTCATAATTAATATAATAGTTTAGAGGTGCAGACTATAGCGCAGAATTTCAAATTATCAAACTATATTGTGAAAAAGATGCTTATTTCGTATCCCAGCTGGTGATATCAATATTCTTCCCCTCGCCACCTTTAACACCGTCTGAACCGTAGGTAAAAATATCGTAGTCGCCATGTTCACCGGGTGAAATATACAGGTAGTCGGCACCCCATGGATCTTTGGGAACCTTCTTGCTCTCCAGATATCCGCCATCCTTGTAGCTTTTCGGAATAACACCGACCGTCGGCTTGGCCACCAGTGCGGCAAGGCCCTGCTCAGTGGTGGGATACGTGCCGTTATCAAGTTTATATAACTTGAGAGCCGTCTCAATGTTTTTGATCTGCACCCGTGCGTCGGTAATTTTTGCATCATCCGTACGTCCCATCAGCTTCGGGCCGACCAGCGCCGCCAACAGGGCCAGTATAACGATAACAACCATGATCTCGATCAGCGTGAATCCTTTTTTATTGCCGGTAAACTGCATGTCAGTGCTCTCCTCCTGTGTAAAATATCTGCGTGTGGACTCTACCTAATGGGTGGGCAGTATGGCAAGCTCTTTCAAGCCCGCTACTGCTTCAAAAAATACTTCTGCTACCTCAATTGCGGTAATAATATGCACACGATTATATATCATAAAAACATTATTTCGCTAGATCAGGCAGTTATATTTACTCTTGCAGATTGGCACCCAATATGCTAAATCAATGGCAGAGACGAATTAGTAAAACAAGGGTGTAAAATTGTATCTGCGTCATCACGCAGTAAAAAACCAACAAGGAGAAATCAGATGAAAAAAATCAGTGCCGTAGTAGCCATGCTTGCCGTAACAGCTTTTGCAGGAGCAGCCTTCGCAGCCGATGTAATCGAGTTGCCAGCCTCCATGGGCAAGGTAAGCTTCCCGCACAAAAAACATCAGGAAACACTGAAGGACTGCAAAAAATGTCACGAAAAAGGTCCTGGCAAAATTGCTGAGCTCGGCAAAGACTGGGCACACAAAACCTGCAAAGGTTGCCATGCTGAAATGAAAAAGGGACCGGTCGGCTGCAAGGATTGCCACAAGAAGTAGGCTGACGTACCTGTTGCACACCAATTAAAACGGGGGCATCACATCAGTGGTGCTCCCGTTTTTGTATCTGCAATCCAGTAGCCATGCCCCTTCTTCACCAGCAACCCTTCTGCCTGCATCACCTCAAGATTACGTTTCATCCCCTCCTCCCCGGCGGCCATAATTGTCTGAAGTTTTTTCAGCGAGACTCCCGGCTGTCCCAGAATTTCCCGTAAAATGCGGCTGCGCAGCTGCCGGTTGGACCCTTCGAAGCGGCTCTGCTGCGTGTGGTGTTTACTGCGGCGGCCTGGGTTGGGATGGGTCTGTTTGAGCATGGCTCCATAATCCATCAGGGCATAGTACCATTCACGGGGATTTTCACCGTCAAGCGTTATTGCCACCAGCGGCATGATTTCACTATCGTTGACATCCTCGCGATCAGGGAAGAAAAAATGGAGGTAGACGGTACGGATGTTTGTTTCAATCAGCGGCTCTGCAATACCGAATGCGAATGCCGCCACAGCCCGTGCCGTATAGGGACCGATGCCCGGCAGTGAAAGCAGCTCTTCAACCGAGCGGGGAAACTGCCCGGCGTAGGAAGTGACGATCTCCTCTGCGCAGCGCTTCAGATACATCGCCCGGCGGTTGTATCCCAATCCCTGCCAGACCTGCAGCACATTCGACAGCGAAGCGGCAGCCAGTGCGTGCACCGTCGGAAAGGCCCGCAGAAACTCCTCGTATTTGAGCTTGACCCGTTCCACCTGCGTCTGCTGGAGCATGATCTCCGACACGAGAATCTGATACGGGTCATCCGTTTCACGCCATGACATCGGCCGGGGATTGCTGCGATGATAGCCGTAGACAGTATCCCGAAAGCCTGCAACACATTTCGGGGAGAGTTCACCCCGTGTGCGGAGGTTACCCGCCTGATGTTCCGGGTTCAGCCCGTTCACCGAAGTGCCAGCTCCATAGCTTCCAGTTTTTTCACCCGGTCACGCAACAGGGCGGCTTTCTCGAAGTTCAAGTCCTTTGCTGCCGCCAGCATCTCTTTGCGAAGTTTCTTCACCAGTTTCGGGATCTCTTTTGGCGGGAGGTACTCTTCTCCCGCCTCAGCAACTCCGGCAGGCTGGGTAACGTAATCTTTCTCCTCGATCGACTCAAGAATGCTGCGAAGTCCCTTTTTGACCGTTTCCGGTGTTATGCCGTATTCCTCGTTGTACGCAAGCTGCTTGATCCGACGCCGCCCGGTTTCATCAATACAGGCCTGCATGGAACGGGTCACGCTGTCGCCATACATGAGTACCCGGCCATTTATATTGCGGGCGGCTCGACCACAGGTCTGGATCAATGACCGTTGTGAGCGGAGAAAGCCCTCTTTGTCGGCATCAAGAATGGCCACCAGTGAGACCTCCGGTAGATCGAGTCCTTCCCGCAGCAGGTTAATCCCTACCAGCACGTCAAACTCCCCCATGCGCAGATCACGAATGATCTGCATCCGTTCGATAGTAACAATATCGGAATGGAGGTACTTAATCCGCACTCCCAGCTCGCGGTAATAATTGGTCAGCTCTTCAGCCATGCGCTTGGTCAGGGTTGTGATCAGCACCCGCTCGCCACAGGCAACGGTCTCCCGGACTTCATGAAGAAGGTCGTCTACCTGGCCGCACCGCCCCTCTATTGCCGATACCGGTCGCACCTCAATAACCGGATCAACCAGTCCGGTCGGGCGTATGACCTGTTCGACAAATACGCCGCCACTCACCTCAAGTTCGTAATCCGCCGGTGTCGCTGAGACGTAGACCGCCTGATTGATACGCGCCACGAATTCCTGAAAATTGAGCGGGCGGTTATCGAGTGCCGCAGGGAGCCGAAATCCGTAGTTAACCAGGGTTTCCTTACGGGAACGGTCACCCCGGTACATGGCGCCGGCCTGCGAGACGGTGATATGACTTTCATCCACAAACAGCACAAAATCATCCGGGAAATAGTCGATCAGGGTATAGGGAGCTTCACCCGGCTGGCGCCCATCGAAGTAGCGGGAATAATTTTCGATGCCATGGCAGAAGCCCATCTCTTCCATCATTTCGATGTCATAAAACGTGCGTTGTTCGATGCGCTGTTCCTCCAGGAGCATATTCTGGCTGCGGAAATAGCGAATCCGTTCCGCAAGGTCCACCCGGATCTGTTCAACGGCGCGCTCCAGCGTTTCCCTGGTGGATACATAATGGGAAGCAGGATAGATGGAACATTTGGAGAGTTTTTGCAGAATAACGCCGCGAAGAGGGTCTATCTCGCTGATCGCCTCAATCTCGTCACCGAAGAATTCAACCCGGAGCGCCCGCTCGCTGTCATAAGCAGGGAATATTTCGATGACATCACCACGCACCCGGAACGTGCCGCGATGAAAATCCATATCGTTGCGTTCATATTGAATCTCAATCAGCTTTTTGAGCAGGTCGTCACGACCATACTCTTCTCCCTGCCGAAAGAAAATATGCATGGCCTCATAGGCGCTGGGAGAACCGATGCCGTATATACAGGAGACCGAGGCGACGATTATAACATCCCGACGAGTCAGCAGGCTGCGCGTCGCCGAATGACGCATCTTGTCGATTTCGTCATTGATGGCAGAATCTTTTTCAATGAATGTGTCGCTGGTAGGGATGTAGGCTTCCGGCTGGTAATAATCGTAATATGAGACAAAATACTCTACGGCATTATCCGGGAAAAGCTCCTTGAATTCGCCGTAGAGCTGGGCCGCGAGAGTCTTATTGGGGGCGAGGACCAGCGCAGGGCGACCGGTGCGGGCGATGACATTGGCAACGGTAAACGTTTTTCCGGAGCCGGTAACCCCCAATAATGTCTGATGCTTGTCACCCCGTTCAATGCCGGCGACCAGTTCCTCAATGGCGAGGGGCTGATCACCGCGGGGGGTATAGGCGGTTGTCAAACTGAAGGGCGAAGCAGTGTTCACATTATTTTCCTGCCACAAAATCCCGTGCGCTCCTGATCCGTCGGATGGTTTCATCCATGCCCAGGGCCACCACAATTTCACCTATTCCCGGTGCCTGTGTCCCGCCTGAAAGAGCAATCCGGACCGGTTGTCCAACCTGTCCCATCTTCCAGCTGTTCTCGGTGCAGATTTCTTTGAAGAGTGCATCAATAGCAGTTACCTCTCCAACCGCTGCTGCAGCCAGTTTATCAGTTACAGCCGTAAAAACAGCCAGCAACTGTTCCTTGTCAAACTTGGCCAGCGCAGCCTCATCATAACTGACCGGGGCAATGTAGTAGAATATCGCCCGCTCCGCCATCTCCTCCAGGGTCTGGGCACGTTCCTGCAATGTTTTGACGACAACCATCAGATCCGGACCGTTGAGAGTTGTCACGCCACGTGCAGAGAGATGCGGCAGCAGCAGATTGGCCAACCGCTCCAGATCGCTGTTCTTGATGTAGTGGGCATTCAGCCAGTTCAGTTTTTCCGGGCTGAACACGGAGGCGGAGCGTCCCACGCTGTTGATATCAAACTTTTCGATCATCTCATCACGGCTGAAAATCTCGTCATCGCCATGACTCCACCCCAACCGCACCAGATAATTCATCAACGCTTCCGGAAGATACCCCATATCACGGTAGGCGATAACGCTGGTAGCACCGTGGCGCTTGGAGAGGCGTGCCTTGTCCGAGCCGAGGATCATCGGTACGTGGGCAAACTTCGGTACCGGAAAACCGAGCGCTTCGTAGAGCTGAACCTGGCGGGGAGTATTATTGACGTGATCATCACCCCGTATAACCGTCGTAATGTGCATGGTGGCATCGTCAATAACCACACAGAAATTATACGTCGGGGTGCCGTCGGTACGTTGAATGATCAGGTCATCCAGTTCGTCATTCGGAAAGGTAATTGTTCCCTTTATCAGGTCGTCAAACGAGGTAGCCCCCCCCTGCGGGGCGCGGAAACGGATGACATACGGCTGTCCGTCAGGATGATCCGAGCGCTCGCGGCAGGTACCGTCATACTTCGGTTTGCGCCCCTCCTCCATGGCCAGGGCGCGTTTGGCATCGAGGGTTTCAGAGGTACAGTAACATC
>JAQTXD010000002.1 GCA_028688955.1 Desulfuromonadaceae bacterium | reverse complement strand
ACTACGCCGGCAAGCCAGGTGGTGCCGTTGGTCGTGTATTCGCACGAGGTAACGGCCGACTCTGCATCAGTAAATTGTGTTGTAATGGTCGGGGCTGCTGAGGTGAAGGTAGAGCTGATGTCAGGAGTAATCGTTACAGCGCCAGCTGTAGGGGGCGTTGAGTCAGATACAACTCCGTCAAGCTCAATACCGGTCTGAGACCAGCGTGGTGCACCGGTTATGGCAGTAAAACTTGCAGTATCTGTAGCGGCAGTCGTTGACGTTGCGACTAAACCAACGCCGGTAGTACTGTTTGGTTGGTTATTGGATACGGTAAAATTTGTTGGTTTCGTGTAAGTAACTGCTGCTGTGGCTCTGGCACCTACCGCGACAACAGCTGCAGATCCATTAGACGGCACAACAAGTCCACTCGCAAACGCTGCTGAGGTAACAGTAGTAGATCCACTATTATATGTTTGAATCGTAGGTGTAGTTGCTTGGTTAACACCGGTATACACTGCGTACCAGATATCATTCATTACCAATGTACCGCCACCGGTAATATTAACTACAAGAGGTTGTGCAGTACCATTCATAATTGCATTGTCTTTTAAATAAAATATCTGTGTATGCATGCTTGAGCTTGTCGTGGCATCTCCACCAGCAGATGTCATTGCAACACCACCATACGTTACAGCGTTAACAACCATCGCAGCACTAGATGATGCCTGGTTAGCAAATGCGACCACAAGCATTCTGTTTGTCCCGGTAGGTACCGTAATATTACCGACCGAAGTGGCACTTAATGCGGTCGCAGAATGCCTGATGTTAGTAAATCCTGTCGTAGCTGGAGCCGCCTGAGCCGGCAGTGGATGATACCATCCCTGGTACATAAACAGGGTAGTTGCCAACGTGAGGAGGAGAACAATACTGGTTTTCATCCACCAGTGCATTCCATTCATTTTTTTTGTAATGACTTTGCCCATTGTATACCGCCTCCCGCGCTTAGTACGTAGACCAGACTGGTGTAGTGAAGTAGTGACAGCTAATATTGGAACAGGTCTTTTCTTTTCCGGCAGTACCTGATGAAATACCAGGAGTCCCGTTGTACTGAGCGAGTGTTGGTGAAGTGCCAAACAGATATGTCTGATCTAAGGAAACATTTACGGTGCTGTTCCGGTGATTGGCTGCAGTGTTGCCGTGACAAATTCCGCATACATTCGTCCATGCTGCTGTCGCGCCTGCATATGCATCAGTTGCCGGTGCGAGTGTAACAGTGAATCGCTTAGTAGTCAGGTAGACAATGTGCTTCTCATGTGCACCCTTGCCCTCCGGGTTAATAACAGGAGCAGCAGCCCATGTCCCAACTCCGTAACCGTGGCAGCTGTCGCAGTTTCCTGTTGCCTGCAGAATTCCGTCGATATGCAGGCGTCGGTTTGCTTCGGTATCAAAACCACCAGTAGCGTTGAAGTGGGAATGACATCCGGTACAGGAGGTGGTCGGCGTCTTTCCGGAATGCGTAGTAGCTGTTGATCCGGCTGCAGGCGGGTTGCCGTGGCATGTTCCGCAATCAGTCAACAGTGTGCCGTTCATTAACGTAGATGCCGTCCAGGACGGGGTACGTGCCGTACCACTGGTATCACCTTTTGGCATATTGGCGCCATGGCAATACACAGCACAGGTCCCGTCAGGATATGTTCCAGCGGTCCAGGAAGCGACAACGCCGTTTTTCTGTGCTGTGGATGCATTGGTGAAAACAACATTTTGCGTATTGCCGTTCATGTGGTTAGTGAATGTAATGCTTGTACCGCTGTTATGGCACTCGAAGCAGGTAAGTTCTCGTGAATAGTTATTGGTGCCGGTTCCGCGAACATGCACCTGATGGGCTCCAATTGCGGGAGCCATATTGGCATTGGTCGCTGATACTGATGGTGTACCGTGACATTTGGTGCAGGTTGCATTGGCTGTGTTGGCTCCCCAGACAGGCGAAGACGCACCGTGGCATACTGCGGTGGAGCAACTGCGTCCTCCATATCCGCTGGCAGCGGTATGTTTTGTTACATTGGCAGGGTAACCGTTGGTTACATCAATGTTACCGTCAATGTGGTTAAGAGTCGGAATGGTGGTACTGGTGGTTGCTCCGGCATGACACTGAGAACAGTCAGTGATGTTATGGATCGCATGGCTGCCGGTTGCAGGGCCGGTGCTCACGATTGGTGTTGTGTGGCATGCGGAACAGTTGGTAGCGGTTGTACCCCAGACAGGAGTTGTGATTAATCCAGGACCGTAGACGTCAGCATGACAGGAAGCTGTACTGCAGGTTCCTGTGTAACTGCCGGCAGCGTGCTTGGCAACATTTGCCGGGTAGCCATTAGCAACATCGATATTGCCATCTGCGTGGTTAAGCGTCGGTACAGCGGTATTTGTGGTTGCCCCGGTATGGCACTGAGAGCAATCGGTGACGTTGTGTTTGGCATGACTGCCGGTTGCAGGACCTGTGGGGGTTATTGCGTTAGCGCCGATGTGGCATGCGGCGCAACCGTTGCCGGTGGATCCCCAGAGTGGAGTCGTTATTAGTGCTGCAGCAACTGGACTGGCATGGCAGGTAGCGGCAGAGCACGAAGAATATCCGCTACCGGGGGCATGCTTGGCAACTGTTGCCGGGTAACCGACATTTACCACGGTAACGTTGGTGTCTATGTGGCCAGAAGACGGCATTGAAGTTGCGGTGGTTCCGCTGGTGTGACAGGTGGTGCAGGAAACAGCGTGACCGCTTACGGTGGTATGGCTGCCGGTTGCCGGGCCAGTTGCACCGATCGGTGTTGTGTGGCAGGCGGAGCAGTTAGCCGCAGCAGTTCCCCAGATCGGAGTGGTGACTGTGCCGGCACTGTATGGGTCGGCGTGGCAGGTTACATTTGAGCATCGTGCCGTCGCATTGAGAAGCGGTATTGACGTCTGGTTTAAAAATACGCCCTTACCGTAGGAACCGCCGGAGATGGGCGAAGCCATGTTGATAATTTCGTTCTGGTGGTCAAATGTAGTTACGACCGCTCCATGGCAGACAACGCAGTCGTTTGCAACCGGAGTGGCACCGAGATGCTTCTGGTGGCTGCCGACCGTTGCACTGGAGTATGACCGGAAGTGAGGGTTACCTTTCCGCACCGAATCCTTTGGCGGCATTCCGTGACAGTCGTTACACTGATTAATAACGGCAGCATTGGCACTACCGGCATTGAATAACAGGAACGCAAGCATCAAAAAACCTGATATCAGATGCGGATACTGTATCTTCTGTGCTCTGATATATCCCATAGTCTACTCCTTCTCTCTAACTGCTCGCCAAAAAATAAATAAAATTAATTGCACCGCGGCGTGAGGCAGAGTAATAACTCCGCCTCACTTCCGATTATCAGTGGGCAGGGTCCCACTTGGGTGATGCACCAAAGTGGCAACTGCTGTTTGAACAATTTCCTGTTACGTGTGATGCGTCATCAAGGCGGTTGGAAGTATATTTGAACTGTTTTGCCGCTTCAAACCGGTAGCGTTGGTCGACGCTGACCTTGATGTTGGTGCTCGGTTTAAAGACTTCCGGACTCGTCAGGTGGTCGGCCGGCGAATGGCAGTTGACGCAGAAGGCAAAGCCGTCATTGTGCTTGGCAAGTTTGCTGACGTGGGCATTAACGGAATGGGCACCGCCACCCCCGGCGTAGTTCTCGGTGCGGGCACTTGACCAGTTATTCTGTACACCTGCGCCGGTAAATGTCGCACTGACAGGTGGGTAGCCATGGCAGGCGTTGCAAGCGCCACCTTCGAGGGTACCGTTGATATGCTTGGTATTGTCGACAAAAATAGTGGCATAGCTGTTGCCGAGCGGATTAATATTATCGTGGCAATTACAGGTGCCGCCGATTGCTGCGGTTGTCGGGAAGCCTGCCGGAATGGTAACAGCCGGATGGCCAACTGACGCAGATGGTGGGAAACCATGGCAGGTACTGCAGCCAGCTACAGTGAGAGTTGCCGGTAGATAGTTCGGATTATTCCAGGTAGGTGTCCTGTTGGAACCGCTCGTATCACCACCCGGCATAGCGCCGCCGTGGCAGTAGACGTTGGAGCATTTGCCGGTAGTGGGGTCGTATGAAGGGGATAAATTACCGGTCTTTGCCAATGCACTCCAGTTGAAGGTGGTCGAACCCTTCATATGGGTGGGGTCGTTAAGAGCAACCGTGCCATGACAATCGATGCAGCCAAGGCCAGGATGCAGACTTTCGCTGGCGCTGATGTGTGCCGTATGGGCACCAACCTTGGCGTCAAGGTTGGATGTAACCTTCGGTATGGCTGTCGAGTAGAATGGAGTTCCCGCCGTTACTGAGCCTTGTTGTGCATGGCACTTGCCGCACTGCGCAGATGAATACGGAAAACCGTTGACCGGTGCTGCGCTTGTGGCTCCCCAGGTTGGCGCTCCCTGACCATGGCAGATGGCGGTGGAGCAGGTGCCGGTGTAGGTTCCGGCGGCATGTTTTGTCACGTTGGCCGGATAGCCGTTGGTGACATCAATGAAACCGTTGGCGTGGCCGGTGCCTGGAACTGTCGTCGCGGTTGTACCGGCGTTGTGACAGGCAGTACAGGTGGAAATGTTATGAACAACATGGCTGCCGGTAGCCGGACCGGTAGCCCCTATTGGAGTTGTGTGACAGGCGGAACAGCCGGCTGTCGTCCCCCATGCCGGAGTGGTCATGGTGCCTGTCCCGTACACGTTGGCATGGCAGGATGCGGTGGAACAGGTGCCGGTGTAGGTTCCGATTGCATGTTTGGCTACGTTGGCAGGGTAACCGTTGGTGACATCAATGTTGCCATCAATATGGTTGGCTGTCGGCAGTGCTGTGCTGGTGGTTGCACCGGCGTGACAGAGTGAACAGTCGGTGACGCTATGCTTCGCGTGGCTGCCGGTGGCCGGACCGGTGGATGCGATGGGTGTTGTATGACAGGCGGTACAACCTGAAGCCGTTCCCCAGACAGGGGTTGTGACCGTACCGGATCCGTAGACGTTTGCATGACATGAAGCGGTGGAACAGGTGCCGGTGTAGCTGCCTGCAGCATGTTTGGCTACGTTGGCAGGGTAACCGTTGGTGACATCAATGTTGCCATCAATATGGTTTGCAGTCGGCGTTGCAGCATTGGTGGTTGCACCGGTGTGGCAGAGTGAACAGTCGGTGACGTTATGCTTCGCATGGCTGCCGGTGGCGGGGCCGGTGGATGCGATAGGTGTTGTATGACAGGCGGTACAACCTGAAGCCGTTCCCCAGACAGGGGTTGTGACTGTACCGGTGCCGTAGACGTTGGCATGACATGAAGCGGTGGAACAGGTGCCGGTGTAGCTGCCCGCAGCATGTTTGGCAACGGTCGACGGGTAACCGTCGGCTACGTCGATATTGCCGTTTGCATGGTTTGCAGTCGGCATTGCAGCACTGGTGGTTGCACCGGTGTGGCAGAGTGAACAGTCGGTGACGTTATGCTTCGCATGGCTGCCGGTGGCCGGGCCGGTGGATGCAATAGGTGTCGTGTGACATGCGGTACAATTGGCAGCGGTTGCGCCCCAGACCGGAGTTGCGACTGTACCGGATCCGTAGACGTTTGCATGACATGAAGCGGTGGAGCAGGTGCCGGTGTATGTTCCGGCAGCATGCTTAGTCACGTTTGCGGGGTAACCGTTGGTGACGTCGATATTGCCATCAGCATGGCCGGTATTTGGTACTGTTGTCGCTGTTGTGCCGGCGTTGTGGCATACGGTACAGGTGGGGTTGTTGTGCTTGACATGACTGCCGGTCGCCGGACCGGTTGCAGCTATCGGTATTGTGTGACAGGCAGAACATCCGGCTGTGGTTCCCCAGACCGGAGTGGTCATGCTGCCCGCACTGTAGACGTCGGCATGGCAAGATGCGGTGGAGCAGGTTCCGGTGTACGTCCCGGCGGCATGCTTGGGTACATTGGCAGGGTATCCATTTGTGACGTCAATATTGCCATCGGCATGGCCGGTGCTTGGCACCGTTGTCGCTGTTGTACCGGCATTGTGGCAATCGGTGCAGGTTGGGTTGTTGTGGGCAACGTGACTGCCGGTCGCCGGACCAGTTGCAGCAATCGGTGTTGTATGGCAGGCGGAACAACCGGCAGAGGTCCCCCAGACCGGTGTGGTCATGGTGCCCGCACCGTAGACGTCGGCATGGCAGACGGCTGTATTACAGGTCCCTGTGTAGCTGCCAACGGCATGCTTTGCCGTTACCGGATAGCCATTAGTTACCGTTATTGTACCGTCAAGATGGCCACTGTTTGGTTTGGTTGTTGAGGTTGTACCGGCATTGTGGCAATCGGTGCAGGTAGGGTTGTTGTGGGCAACGTGACTGCCCGTTGCCGGTCCTGTTGCATCAATTGCAACTGCATGGCATGCGGAACAACCGGCTGACGCCCCCCAGACCGGTGTTGTCACGGTACCGGATCCATAGACATTTATGTGGCAGGCAGCGGTTGAACAGGTAGAGTATCCACTGCCGGCGGCATGCTTGGCAACTGTTGCCGGGTAACCGACATTTACCACGGTAATGTTGGTGTCTATGTGGCCAGAAGACGGCATTGAAGTTGCGGTGGTTCCGCTGGTGTGACATGACGTACAAACGAAGGAGTGCGCTGCATGTCCGCCGGTTGCCGGGCCAGTTGCACCGATCGGAGTTGTGTGGCAGGCGGAGCAGTTAGCCGCAGCGGATCCCCAGATCGGAGTGGTGACTGTACCGGCACTGTATGGGTCGGCGTGGCAGGTTACATTTGAGCATCGTGCCGTCGCATTAAGAAGCGGTATTGACGTCTGGTTGAAAAATACGCCCTTACCATAGGTACCGCCAGAGATGGGCGACGCCATGTTTATGACGCCGTTTTGGTGGTCAGTTGCCGTAATTGCAGTTCCACCATGGCAGACAACACAGTCATTTGCAACAGGAGTAGCACCGAGATGCTTCTGGTGGCTGCCGACCGTCGCACTTACATCTGCCTGGAAAGTCGGATTACCTTTCCGTGCAGCATCTTTTGGCGGCATTCCGTGGCAGTCGTTACATTTGGTAATAACGGTACCGGCATAGGCGCTGCCGGCACTGAGCGAAAATAACGCAACCAGTAAAAATCCAATAACAAGGTGCAATTGCCGTTTTTTCCACGCTTTGATAGATCCCATAGTTTACTCCTTCTCTTTAACTGCTCGCCGAAAATAAAATATAATTAAAGTATACTCACAATTATCAGTGGGCAGGGTCCCACTTGGGTGATGCACCAAAGTGGCAACTGCTGTTTGAACAATTTCCTGTTACGTGTGATGCGTCATCAAGGCGGTTGGAAGTATATTTGAACTGTTTTGCCGCTTCAAACCGGTAGCGTTGGTCGACGCTGACCTTGATGTTGGTGCTCGGTTTAAAGACTTCCGGACTCGTCAGGTGGTCGGCCGGCGAATGGCAGTTGACGCAGAAGGCAAAGCCGTCATTGTGCTTGGCAAGTTTGCTGACGTGGGCATTAACGGAATGGGCACCGCCACCCCCGGCGTAGTTCTCGGTGCGGGCACTTGACCAGTTATTCTGTACACCTGCGCCGGTAAATGTCGCACTGACAGGTGGGTAGCCATGGCAGGCGTTGCAAGCGCCACCTTCGAGGGTACCGTTGATATGCTTGGTATTGTCGACAAAAATAGTGGCATAGCTGTTGCCGAGCGGATTAATATTATCGTGGCAATTACAGGTGCCGCCGATTGCTGCGGTTGTCGGGAAGCCTGCCGGAATGGTAACAGCCGGATGGCCAACTGACGCAGATGGTGGGAAACCATGGCAGGTACTGCAGCCAGCTACAGTGAGAGTTGCCGGTAGATAGTTCGGATTATTCCAGGTAGGTGTCCTGTTGGAACCGCTCGTATCACCACCCGGCATAGCGCCGCCGTGGCAGTAGACGTTGGAGCATTTGCCGGTAGTGGGGTCGTATGAAGGGGATAAATTACCGGTCTTTGCCAATGCACTCCAGTTGAAGGTGGTCGAACCCTTCATATGGGTGGGGTCGTTAAGAGCAACCGTGCCATGACAATCGATGCAGCCAAGGCCAGGATGCAGACTTTCGCTGGCGCTGATGTGTGCCGTATGGGCACCAACCTTGGCGTCAAGGTTGGATGTAACCTTCGGTATGGCTGTCGAGTAGAATGGAGTTCCCGCCGTTACTGAGCCTTGTTGTGCATGGCACTTGCCGCACTGCGCAGATGAATACGGAAAACCGTTGACCGGTGCTGCGCTTGTGGCTCCCCAGGTTGGCGCTCCCTGACCATGGCAGATGGCGGTGGAGCAGGTGCCGGTGTAGGTTCCGGCGGCATGTTTTGTCACGTTGGCCGGATAGCCGTTGGTGACATCAATGAAACCGTTGGCGTGGCCGGTGCCTGGAACTGTCGTCGCGGTTGTACCGGCGTTGTGACAGGCAGTACAGGTGGAAATGTTATGAACAACATGGCTGCCGGTAGCCGGACCGGTAGCCCCTATTGGAGTTGTGTGACAGGCGGAACAGCCGGCTGTCGTCCCCCATGCCGGAGTGGTCATGGTGCCTGTCCCGTACACGTTGGCATGGCAGGATGCGGTGGAACAGGTGCCGGTGTAGGTTCCGATTGCATGTTTGGCTACGTTGGCAGGGTAACCGTTGGTGACATCAATGTTGCCATCAATATGGTTGGCTGTCGGCAGTGCTGTGCTGGTGGTTGCACCGGCGTGACAGAGTGAACAGTCGGTGACGCTATGCTTCGCGTGGCTGCCGGTGGCCGGACCGGTGGATGCGATGGGTGTTGTATGACAGGCGGTACAACCTGAAGCCGTTCCCCAGACAGGGGTTGTGACCGTACCGGATCCGTAGACGTTTGCATGACATGAAGCGGTGGAACAGGTGCCGGTGTAGCTGCCTGCAGCATGTTTGGCTACGTTGGCAGGGTAACCGTTGGTGACATCAATGTTGCCATCAATATGGTTTGCAGTCGGCGTTGCAGCATTGGTGGTTGCACCGGTGTGGCAGAGTGAACAGTCGGTGACGTTATGCTTCGCATGGCTGCCGGTGGCGGGGCCGGTGGATGCGATAGGTGTTGTATGACAGGCGGTACAACCTGAAGCCGTTCCCCAGACAGGGGTTGTGACTGTACCGGTGCCGTAGACGTTGGCATGACATGAAGCGGTGGAACAGGTGCCATAGCCGTTGCCAAGCGGATGTGTTGCCCCCTGAGAGTATGTTGTCGCTGCAGCGGCACCGCTAAATGCCAGGTTGATGGAGCCATTGCTATGAGTTGCCGTATTGACGGATGCCTCAGTATATCCGTCATGACAGGTGGCACAGGCGATTGAAGCTGTTTGGGCATGCTGAACATGGCTTCCCGGCGCAGCTGCATCGGATTTCATGTTTTTATGGCAATCACCACAGGACAATGACCCGCCCCAAACCGGTGTACCATAGGTGAGAGGAGAGGTAGAACCATCTGCAGCCTGACCGGAACTATGACAGGAGATATTCGCACACGATCCAAAGCTTGCGCTAGGAGCGACTGTTCCGGTGCCTCCGCTTACCGCACCTTTGTACGTTGCACCTCCGCCTAATCCGCTCAGGTTCCATTCTACTGAGCCATTAACATGATCATTGTTGTCATGAGCACCATGGCACGTTGCACAGGGAATAGTGTTGTCCTTTGCGTGTCGTGTGTGGCTGGCGGTGACAGGTGCTGTTGCTGATGAGACACCGTGACAGGTTCCACAACTCCTCTGGCTCCCATCCGTAATGGTCCATGTCGGGGGCGTTGCATTCCCGCCAGTTAATGTTGAGCCGTGACAGTAAACATTGCAGGTAATGACGGGGTTCCCGCTTGTAACTGTCGTACCGGGGCCTCCGCTCCACGTGTAACCGCTGTTCAATGTTGTGCCGTTAAATATTCCACCGGAGACATTGCCACCAAACCCCGGGAAATTAGTCCCATTGATCGAAAAACCGATATCGATACTGTTGCTTGGCATCGATTTGGCGGCATATCCGGTATGACAGGTATTGCAGCCCATATAGCGTTGTTTTGCATGCCTGTCATGGCCTCCGGGGAGTGTCGAAGTTGCGCCGGTTGCCGGAACTGCGAGACCTGTCGAACCGCCAAGAGTTGCGGTGGTCGGCGGATAACCGTGACACGCCGTACAGGCACCGGAGAAAGAACCGTTTGCACTGCTATGAAAGTGGCATGAATTACATGTCCTGGCATCGCTTGAATCATGTTCACTGGGGTAAATTCCACCAGATGGGGGAACTGCATGGCACCCCTGACAGACACCGGTGTTATCGGCATTTTTATACTCGCGCCGGCTTGCAGTATATCGGTAAAAAATGCGCCCAGAGCCGTTACTGCCGGGATTGACGTTTCGGCGAAGCAATTTGATGTTGATACCTTTACTACCGGACGGGTCGTTCTTGTCAAACTCAATATGCGCACCGTGACAGTCTGCACACTGAATGTCCTGACCTTTAAGGTTATGGCTGGATTTATTTGCATGGCAGTTGGTGCATATATTCAAGGTGCTGTCGAACCCGGCTCCGGGGTTTTTGCCGCGTTTGTCAGTGCGTAACAGGTATCCGTCTGAACTACTGAGGTTGGCAAAATTATCACTGCCGTCAACTGTGCTGCTGCGAGAGTCGGTAAAATGAACACCATGACAGGTTGTGCAGGATACAGTCCCGTTTTTCAGATAGTTATTGAGGTCAGCGGTGGTATTTCCACTAATGGACGGGATTGGTTTGAAACCTGCTTTTGTTCCGTCATAGGAGACTCCGACGGGGTGTGTACCTTTCGTGGCGTCAGTAGTATTTCTGCTGCGGTGACAATCCAGGCACATCTGATCACTGTCGTTAGCCATGCGCAGGAAGTGGCCGTTCGTGTTGGAGTGCTGGTTGTGGCATCGTACACAGGCCAGTTGGCCTTGAGTTCTTGCCCGAAGGTTGCTGGTTGTCATTTGCGCCTGCAGTGGCGGTTGTGCACCGGCAGCCGGATTTGTATCGGAACCGTCCCAACGGTGTGACGTCTGGTACATTTTAGAAATACCGGAAGTTGAATGAATCCCGAACGGATTGGCGGCATCTGCCGGAGTGATCGGCTTTGCACCTGCAGCTGGGTCTCCCGGGCGGTGGCAACTCTGGCAGGTATTGTTATAGCCGGTGCTGCCAAGGGTAAGGTGTGTTGTATGACATGTTGTGCATACAAAGCCCGAAGTCTCATCGTAATGGGGAGAAGACACTGTTAGCGCTGCGAAAGCCCCAGCAGCGAGCAGCAGAGCCTGTACCAGTACAATCAGAGCAATTGATGTCGATTTCTTCATAGTTGACTCCTGCAGAGGGAAAAGGACCAAAGTAATTCGTACAATATCATTGCAAAACTACCGCCATCGCAATGTTGATTTGTGAAGCAAGATTAACGGTCGTTCCGTTTGTTACATCCAGCCCTGACATTTCAAGAAACGGAAATGTGGGCTGGTTTGCCAACAAAAAACTATTTGCGTCAAGTGTTGATCCTGATGCCAGATCGCATCTGATATCAGCAAAAATATCTCCGAGCTTGATCTCTGAACCTGTAACGGTAAATGAAACAGTTCTAGCAGCTGTCGAGTATGAAAGCGTGCCTGCATCCAGTTGCCCAGCTCTTCCGCTGACCGCTTTCGTAACATCTGTAATTGATGCGCCCTGAGGAAGTTGCACTGTAACTCTTACTGCCTGGAGCGGAGCGGCGGGAGTAATACCGCTAATTGCATTGGCGCTGAGGCTTATGGTCGCAACCGTGTAGGGGACAGTTTGCACCTGTCCGGTGCCAGCGCTTCCACACGCCGCAAGGAATGATGCTGTAAGAATAATAACGCACAGCCAAATTGATTTCATAATGGTAGCCTCTCAACGTACGTTTGATGGGCAGCGAACTGATTGTACCAATCACACGCAGCAGTTATCTGCTTATGGAATTATGCCAAGTAATTTGTTCAGGATGACAACCACATCATCCAAACCTATTTTCCCATCAGGATGAGATTCAAAGTTAACCATCGGCGCTACGTCACCGGTGAGCATTTCAGCAAACGTTGGTGCAGATCCAATATTTGCGGATGCTTTCAGAGCTTTCAGTGCGTCTGAAATTGTCGGCTTTGCTGCTCCTGTAAAACTTCCGCTACGGCTTGTCAGGCCAGCTTGTGAAAGAGCCTGAATATTCAGAGTGGCCGGATCATAGGTCACTCCGGTCAAGTCAAGAGTTGCAACTCCACCGGGGTAGGTTATGGTCCCAACATTTCCGTTCTTGTCCTGTGCCGTAATGACTCCGCCTGGAGCGGTCACCTTAATCGGTGAAACTGAAGAAACGACGTTAATAACGGGAGGATTCGGGTCATAGATGATCGATCTTGTGCTGGTTGACGTTGCACCGGTTGTGGTGTTTGTAACGTGCACGGTTACGGTGTAGTTTCCAGGGGCTGTTATTCCTGAGACAGGTACTGAGAATGCTCCTGTTGAAGACGTTGTAACCGGAGTTGGAACTCCGTTTACCAGTGCGGTCACCGTCATTCCGGGAGATGCAATTCCCGTAATAGTGTTCGAGGCAGTGGCAACGGGAGAATCTTTAGGTGGTGACACAATAGAGAGGGAAGGAAGACCCGGTGAGTATGATACAGTCGTCAGGGCGGTTGTTGGATTGCCGGCACTCGGAGTCGCTTTGACTTCAAAGCTGTTTATCCCCGGTACAAGCTGGACGTCAGCACTCCAACTTGTGCCACTGACCGTTGCAATAGCAGACCCGTTAATCGTAATGCTGCTTCCTGCCGGAACAGTTCCCGTAAGATGATACGTGGCTGATCCACTTACTGCCGCAGCGGGAGCGGTAATCGTTACCCGTGGCGCCCGTGGGTCGTAACTGACCGTAGTAGTTGGTAACTGTGTTGTTGTCCCGTAGGAATCAACCGCGGCGACTGAAATGGTATTTGATCCAGGTGCCAAAATAACCGGCAGGGAAAAAACACCACCACTCACCGGTACGGCCTGAGCTATTCCATTTATCGTAAGGACAATTGTTGTAGTGGAAGTTGAATTGGCGGTGCCGGAAATTGTCTGCACTGGCGTGCTGAAAATACTGCCGGTAGAAGGCAAATGCGTAGCAAGTGTCGGGAATGATGTATCGAGAGTAACAGACAAATCAATTGTGCTGGTGTCCATCCCGGCTTTACTTGCAGATATCCTGATGGAGTTGCTTCCATTACTGAGGATGACATCCGCACTCCATCCAGTACCTGCCACGGTCGCGGCCACACCATTTACCGTCACGCTGCCGCCTGTGGTAACAGTACCTTTCAGCGCCAGCAATGATTTCGATGTTACCGTTGATACTGGTGAAACCGTAACCAATACAGGGTTGACTGAAGGTGCAAGGGCTGTGACCGTTGTTGTTCTCGTCGTCGTAATCCCGTTTGCATCGGTAGCAACAACGATGATCGGATTTATGCCCGGTGTAAGTTGAACTGTCGTACTCCAGCTTGACCCGGTCATTGATGCACTGTTCCCGTTTACCGTCACCGAGGTACCGGTTGTCGTACCGGTAATACTCAGTGATGCCTGGTTGGTTGCCTGTGGGATGGTATCAATTTGCAGATACGGAGCGGACGTCGGGTCTGTAACACCAAAGAGAGAAAGCTTTCCGGTGCCGTTTGCTACCACCAGTCGGCTGTTTTTGTCAAAGAGTACGTCAGACGGGGAAATCAGTTTGCCGTCCGTAATGCCATATCCGCCGATATATCGAATGAACTCAAAAGTGGTGCCATCGATAACCTGTATCGTACTCTGGTAAGTATCAACAACATACATTCGTTTCAGCGTTGATTGGTCGGTGCTGTATTCAAAGGAGACAGATTGAGGTGATGTGAATTTGAGCGGTCCGGCACCGAATGATCCAACGCTTTTCTGAAAGACGCCTGCCGTAGTAAAAAACTGGATCCTGCCATTGCGTGTGTCAGTAACGGCAATTTGATTCGCTACTTTTTCATAAGAAATTCCGGTGGGCTGTAAAAACGAACCTGCCGCCGTCCCGCTACTGCCAAATCTTCCTGCAGCTGTATAATCAACGTTAAATATTTGAACTTCGTTGTTAAGGCTGTCGACAACAAATATTTTATCTGTAGTTACGGCGATGCCATTAGCCTTGCCGAATGTTCCGAATTCCCGCAGCTTGATCCCTGCAGACGAATATACGGCGAGTGAAGTGCCCTGGCTAACAAGCAGGTCGCCACTGGTCGCAACAGCAACACCAAGGATGCCGGCTGGAGTTGGTATCGTCGTTGTATAGCTGCCATTGCTGGCAAACTTTACAATGCCGCCGCCGCGCGGGTCGCTTACGTACAGGCCTCCGGCACTATCTGCGGCAAGTCTCACCGGGGTACTAAGTGCGGTTGACATGGACGTGAGTGATGTTACGTCCGGTGCAATGGCAGCTGACGCCTGTTTCACGCCCGACACCAGGCTCAAAATCAGGAGTGCTGAACAACAAAACGATCTGTAAAGAAAAGCGGTCATAACTATTTCCTCCCCGATAAGGGAACGGTTAGTGGTACTGCGTTACGTACGTACATCCTTACTGCCATTTTCTTGTATCACTGTGACAGCCGGTAAACTGCACTCCTGGTGGTAATGTGCTGCTTACCAGGCAGGTTGGAACCTGGGCCGTCTTGTCGTAGCTGAGATAGCTGCGCAAGGTTGTATGCGGCAGGGTCTCAAACAGTTTTGTTGTCACATTTCCAAAGTGTGCTGACTGATTTGACATGTCGTGGCAATCCGTACAGAGAAGCCCTACACTCAGGTGTTTGCTATGTTGACCGGTATGGTACCCGGGATACGTGACTGCTGATTGGTGGCAACCGGTGCAGTTGGCAATTACGTCCAGACTTCCCCCCCATGCCGGAGATATCTGGCCTCCGTGGCAACTGATGTTACTGCACGTAGTACCATTGAATGAGTCTGCCGGGCCGAACGTCGTAGCTATTGAAACCGTGAGTGTTGTGGCATGATTAGCCGTGCCGCTTCCGCCACCCGTATGGCAGGCTGCACAATTTGCCGACATTCCTGCAAGGGCAAGGTGGGTTGCGTGCGAACCTGACTTATTAGGTGCTACGCTCCCATTGGGGGGATAACCGTGACATGAGGTACATTGGCCTGCAACCGGGAGCAGACCGGCCTGCAGCTGAGTATGACAGCTTTTGCATGATGGCCCGACTCCACCTTCATAGTTGGCGCCGTGACAGAGGGCACAGGCATTCGCCTGATTACCGGAGGAGCTGTGGGCTTTCCACGGTTTCGGGTGCGCCATGTTTGCGTTGTGGCAGCCTGATGATTCACAGCCTGCCGGGAGGTTTCCGTACACAAGATTGAAACGCGGGTTGCTTCCGGCACCACCCGTAGTGCCGTGACAATCCTGGCAGATCGTCAGATCCATTTTTGCCAAACTACCATGCGCCATATTCAGATCAGCAGTTCCCTTGAATGGGACAGGATGAATAATTGCGCGGGGAGGATGATTTCCGGCATGGCAGGAGTCAGTAGAACATCCTACCTTGGTTATTCCCCCTTTTAAATCAATACCATGGCATTCACGGCATGAATCAGGTTTCTGACGGTATGCCACCCGATGGGCGGTCCGCCAGTCTGCCGGATGTGAATTCGTACTGTTTAATGCCGGAGCTTTTTCATTTACCTTGCCACAGGCAAACAGTGTACAGCATGCGACTGTCAGACATAAAACCTTTGTCAAAGATGTCCATGAGGGCATATTTCCACCTCTCCTATTTATGGCACGCAACGCAGCGTTCGTTATTGGCTCTGCCGTGGCAGCGGTAGCAGCTGGCGGGGTCAAGTTTTCCCTCGATCTTGTGCATGGTGATGAAATTGCCGCGGTGCTGGAATTCACGGTCCGGACGATCACCGTATCTGGTGGACGGTTTCATTTCAACTTTGTTGGTGTGGCAGTCTGCGCAGAAGGACGCTTTGTGGCAGGTTGAACAGAGCCGGTCATCTGATGCAGCGTAAAAGCGGTGATTCTTAACGAAGGATTGGCTGTGGTTAAAAGCGTTGAAGGCTTTCATGGTCCCTTTTTGCTGATCCTCGTGACATTCGGCGCAGTTTACCTGCTGACCGACGGCGAGGGCTTCCGGGTGTGAGGCGGGAAGCCCGGGAATCGCCTTCATCTGGGCACAGGATGCCAGTAGGGCAAAAAGCCCGGCGACTGCCAGGAGTGGGAGTGTCAGGTGCGTACGGTTCATTTCTTCCCTCCTATGCCGGGGTAGGTCATGTTGTAGGTCAAGCGGAGAAGCGCTTTGGCCTCTTCGGTAAATTGAGGATTTCTGCCGTAGCTGAAGTCTCCGGACAGCGCCAGTGCTGGGGTAATGTGGTAGCCGAGTGAGGCAATTGCTTCCCACGCGCTGGTTTCGTTGTAGATTTTATCTTTGAAAATGTCGCCGAGCAGATCGATGGCGGTGAAGTAACTCTTACTGTCTCGCATGATGAAACAGCGTAGTTCATGGTAGGAAGCCGACGGATTAGTGCCGATTGCGAACCCTTCACCTGCATCAAGGTAGTGATAGCCAATGCCGCCACGAATTGAGTTGTCGTTATATTTAACGCGGACATCACCGCCAAAGCGGTTGGCGCTGCCGAATTCACGTTTATAGTGTTTGTAGTCACCGGCAACTTCAAGGTTTTTGTTTACTTCGTAAGAACCGCTCAGGCCGATTGACGTTGATTTGTCGTTGGGGTTAAGGGCGGCTGCAGAGAACATGGTCCAGGCATACAGATAACTTTGTTCGTTATGTTGGTTAAATTCACCCGTCAGCACAGTCTGTTGAGTTGGCTTGTAGTTGAGCAGGTAGGTGTGTTCGGCTATTTTTTTTGTTACCGGGTTGTAGCTGCTGTGGCCTATGATGTCGATTGTCTGGAACGGAGTGAGCCAGAGATCTGTCCCGACACGACGATAGTCACCTGCAAAATGGGGGGGAGTAAGTTTCGGTGCGGCACTTTCATAAATGCCGGAGAGCCCAATCTCCAGCAGACCCTTGTAGCGGTAGTTGGCACGGCCGCCATAGAGTGAATCACCTTTTCCGTCGCTGCTTTCACCACTTATGTGTGTGGTGTGTACGGTGGCTCCGCCGAAGGCCGACAGGCCAAAGCCCAAGGGCAGGTCGGTACGGGCGCTTATACCATCAAGCTGTTCATTGACGATACCTTCGCGGATAAAGTGTCGTCCGGCGCGGATATTGGCGTTAGCCTCTTTGAAGCGATACTGAAGGTATGCATAGGTGAGACTTCCAGCGGCTTTTTCGTCGTTGTAGCTTTTGTCGCCCAGATCGGCACGACCCCAGCCATACAGGTGCAGCGAGAGGTTGCCGTCGGCAAGTTTATCGGCGCTAAGGCCCAGAAACTGGGTGGCAGGGAGCAGGCTCTCTTTCGAAGCACCGGCAACATCCCGTTGGCCGATGCCGAGCAGAGTTGTGGAGTCAACGCTTACATCGGCCGCCATGACACCAAAGGGAGTAACTGTAAGTGACGCTGCACAGAGCAGGGTGCAACAGGTCTTTTTCATTGGACAGGCTCCTGAAGTATAATGGAAAAACAGATAGTTGTCGTTGTCGATGCAGTCATCCTCTGGAACGAGCACAAATAAAAGCCGGGTTGCCAAAATAGAACATATTCGGCAACCCGGCTGTCTCAGTGAGACCCTATAGGCTTTCCGTCCCATCCTCACAGATGGTTTAGTATTATCGTTATTTATACAACGCTATTTTAAAAAACTGGTAAATATCTACATTAAAACTCGACTCCCTGTCAATACTGTTGTTTAAAAAAAATGACGTGTGTTTATTTAAAATGAGTGACTCAGCAATCGGGACGATGCGGCTCAAAGCACGTCCATGAGCCTTTTCTGCTTGTTATTCAATCGGTTGAGAGCATGGATATACGCCTTTGCCGAGGCGACGATAATGTCAGTCGATGAACCTTTCCCGACAACTATATGGTTCCCCTCAGCCACCCTTACCGTCACTTCACCCTGGGCATCAGTGCCTCCGGTAATTGATCCGACATTGTACTGTGTCAGTTTTGATTTTGACTTGGTCAGCTTCTTGATTGCCTTGAATGTTGAATCAACCGGACCATCACCAAGCTCTGCTGTGCGCACTGTGACGCCGTTGATTTCCATCTGGACGGTAGCTGTCGCGACTGCAAAGGAGCCGCAGGTTACGGTGACATGGTCCAGTTTGAAGTGGTCTTCTTCGCGGGCCTCATCTGTTACAATGGCGTCCAGGTCCTCATCAAAGACCTCTTTTTTCAAGTCAGCCAGATCTTTGAAGCGATCAAACGCACGATTAAGCCTGTCATCATCCAGGTCATGTCCAAGTTCTTCCAGGCGTTTTTTAAAGGCATGCCGTCCGGAGTGTTTACCCAGCACCAGGGCGCTGGACAGAAGGCCGACCGATTCAGGCGTCATAATTTCATAGGTGGTTTTATCCATGAGCATGCCGTGCTGGTGGATACCTGCCTCATGGGCAAAGGCGTTTGCACCGACGATGGACTTGTTCGGCTGCACGGCAATGCCGGTGACCGTCGTTAATAAACGGCTGGTCGGTGTCAGCTGCTCTGTCACTACGTTGGTTGCAAAGGGGAGGATATCCCTGCGGGTTTTTAAAATCATGACAAATTCTTCCAGTGAACAGTTCCCCGCCCGCTCGCCAATCCCATTGATGGTACATTCAACCTGACCGGCTCCAGCTTGTATGGCAGCGATTGAGTTTGCTACAGACAGGCCAAGATCGTTATGGCAGTGAACCGAGATGATCGCTTTGTCAATATTTGGTACCGTATCTTTTAAAAACTTGATGATGTTAAAATATTCAAACGGTACCGTGTAGCCAACCGTATCCGGGATGTTTACGGTTGTTGCTCCGGCGGCAATCACAGCCTCAACAACTTCGGCAAGGAACGGCAAGCGGGTGCGGACGGCATCTTCACAGGAAAATTCAACGTTGGCTGTATATGACGCTGCACGTTTAACCGCCTTGACTGCTGAAGCAAGGACTTTAGCAGGCTCCATCTGCAGCTTGTATTTCATGTGGATATCGGAGGTGGCAATAAAGGTGTGGATGCGCCCTTTATCGCCGGCGTATTTCAGTGCTTCCCAGGCACGATCAATATCTTTCTCACTGGAACGGCAGAGTCCCGCTATCTCTGGCCCTTTGATTGTCTGTGCAATCTTCTTGACCGCTTCGAAATCACCATCGGATGCGATTGGAAAGCCGGCCTCGATGACATCGACATTCAGTTTCTGCAGCTGTCTGGCAATCCGCAGCTTTTCTTCAATGTTCATGCTGTTGCCAGGCGCCTGCTCGCCATCTCTCAATGTCGTATCAAAAATTCTGATAATCTTCCGGTCATCTTTCTTCGCTGCTTTTGCCATGTTTTGCTCCCCTTTCGATTTCCTGCGATTTGGATTACGCCTTTTCGCACTAAATTATGTGTGTTGCCAGTACCATCAAAAAAAAACCTCCACCCCATGTATTTGGGGCAGAGGTTTTGAGCCATCCGCGGTACCACCCAATTCGCCCGAAAACTACCGGGCCTTGATGCGCCTTTTACGCAGGCTCACGACTCTGACTACCTGTCACCAGAGCGGCTCCAAGGCGAGTTCACCACAATGCTTACCGGTTCACACCAACCACCGGCTCTCTGAAAAGCATGTAAATGGTTACTACTCCTCTTCATAGCCTTTACCAATTTCAAACATAGTAGAAAAAACGGCCTGTTAAAGTCAAGAGATTTCCAATTAAGTATCTATTTTGCGTGCTTGGCAAGATAGGAAGCCACGCCAGCAGCGGTCGGCTTCATTGCCTCGTCACCCTGTTTCCAGTTCGCAGGGCAGACGTCACCGTGGGTTTCATGGAACTGGAGAGCATCAACCATGCGCAGTGCTTCGTCAACATTGCGGCCCAGCGGCAGGTCATTGATTGTGGAGTGGCGAACAACACCTTTTGTATCGATCAGGAACAGGCCACGAAGGGCAACAGCACCATTGAAGAGAATGCCATAGGATTTGGCGATCTCTTTATTGAGGTCTTGAACAAGCGGGTACTGAATCTGGCCAATTCCGCCGTTTTCGATTGGTGTGTTTTTCCATGCGAGATGTGTAAACTTCGAATCAACAGACACGCCGATGAGTTCACAGTTTTTCTCTTTAAACGCTGCCACCTGCTTGTTGAAAGCAAGGATTTCTGAAGGACATACAAAGGTAAAGTCAAGTGGGTAAAAAAACAGCACGACATATTTACCCTTCAGGGAAGAAAGGGTGATTGAACCGAAAGAATTGTCCGGCATAACTGCTTCGGCGGTAAAATCGGGAGCTTCCTTGGTTACAAGAGTTGTAAGACACATAGTATAATTCTCCTTAAAAGTAGAAATAACATCTCCCAGACCTATTACCAGCCAATTGGGAACTTGTCAATAAGATAAAAAAGATCTTCTACTCTTTTTAAAGATATGGAGCAAAAAGATGGCAGAAGCTATCCCGTAACTGTATCGGCAAAGGTCTGTTTTCAAGGATGTGCAGCGTTATTTCCCGGGCTGGGGCCAGAGCGCGTTCGAAGTGTGATCGGACGCTGCGGGCAAAAGCAGCGTCAATAACACTCAGGTTTAGCTCAAAATTCAATCGCAGGCTGCGGGTGTCAAGATTCGCCGAGCCGATTAGTGCCCAGATGTCATCAATCAGCATAAGTTTAGTGTGCACAAATGGCGGGGGCTGGTAATACACCTTGATACCGTTGACCACAAGTTCCCGTAACAGTGATTGGCTGGCCCACTGGACAAAAGGGAGGTTGTTGCAGCCGGGAAGTACAATGCATACCTCTACTCCCAGAAGAGCTGTTGTAATCAATGCCGAAATCAGGGACCGGTCCGGGATGAAGTATGGTGTCATGATGTAGACACTGTGGGTCGCACAGGAGAGCGCACCCATGATAAGCTGTTCCAGTTTACGAAACTCCTTGTCAGGTCCGTCGCTGATGCAGCGCATGTAGGCATTTCCTGGGGCATCAAGCGGCGGGAAGAAAAGTGGCGAATCCAGACGCTCGCCGGTTACGAAAAACCAGTCTTCTAAAAAAGATCGCTGCAGGTCCGAAACAACCGGACCATTGATTGAAAAATGAATGTCTAGCACGGCCTGATCCGGGGCTGTTGTGGCAAGGATATGCTTGCCACGGATATTCATGCCGCCGGTAAATGCAGTGCGCCCATCTATAATCATAAGTTTTCTGTGATTACGAAGGTTGATATACGCACCATGTCGCAACGGCAGGTAGCGTTCAATACGAACCCGGCTGTTTTTAAATGCCTTTACTGGTGAAATGGTGCTGTATTTTTCCCCGAGCGCATCGATGATAACCCGAACTGCAACGCCGCGTTCGGCTGCATCGATAAGGCGGTTGACGAAGTCAGCTCCGATGCCGTCAGCATCGAATATATAGCTGGAGAGATTTATATTCTTCTCTGCACGGCTGATGGCGGCAAGCATTGCCGGATAGGCAATATCGCCGTTTTCATGAAGCTCAATCTGGTTGCCACTCCTCAACGGGGTTGTGACAACGTGGTCACCAAGGACCCGCAGGTCTGCAAAATGAGATGCTGCTGCAGGAAGATGAAGAACAGATTGATACAGATCATCTAGTGGGTAGATGGATGTGCCGCTGATCCTGCGGCCGCTTTCCTGCCAACTGCGGGCACGACGAGAGATACGGTTGATGCCGAGACACCAGTATAAAAATGGGCCTACAATCGGCAGGGTGAGGTTGAGGCTGGTCCAGACAAGTGCTGATCGGGAATCGAGCTTATAGAGCAACGCATGTCCAGCTGCCGCGAGAGACAGAAGAGATGTGCCGACAACTAAAAGTGCAATCAGCAGGTGATCCATCGATCAGCCAAGATCCAACTGAATTTCATCTCCGTTTACTTGCACAGGAAATGTTGCAAGAATCAAATCCGGGTGGTTGGCGCAGTGTCCGTCAGCCAAGCTGAAACAGTACCCATGCCGCGGGCAGGAAATAAAGCCATCCTTGATTATGGCAGCATTCATGGGGCTCCCTTGGTGCGGGCACTCGTTTTCAACTGCATGGATAACGCCCTTGATATTGACGAGCAGAATATCCCTTCCTCCAATCGAAACCACCTTTTTGCCGAAATTGGGAACTTCACTCAGTTTAGCAACAGTTTGCATGGACTTTCCTCCTGAGAGATTGGCGTGATGAGCAAACCTACCTGAAAAACGCCGTATGCGTCAACCGCTCTTATTCTCCAGAATCGTAAGCACTATATTTTTACGGCAACAGTGCCTATTTATTGAGCAGTATCTGGGCGTTAAATGCCCATAATCTTGGGGGGAAAGAGCGATATGTTATCTAACTCACTGTATTCATTACATGATGCATGGTTGGCATGTTCTCTGCTGAATGGATTGTCGATCAATATGTGAAACACCTGAAATCAAATGCAAGTTGTTATGGCCAAAATAATCAACTTCAACAGAACGTGCAGCGATGGGATCAACGATGCTTTCATCTTATCACAGTTCAAAATCAACGATGAAAAGGAGAAGATGATGAAAAACTTGAAATTAGTAGCAATCGCAGCAGCAATCGTGGCAATGGCAAGCAGTTCGGCAATGGCCTTTTATACCGGACAAATAAACATTCCATCCACTGATGCAAAAGGTTTCAAAGAAGTTACAGTTGGCATCAACAACTATGCCCGCTTTTCCTCAGCAGCTGACGCAGGCCCCAACTATTATGATCTTGGATTGACCGCAGGTGTTCTGCCATTCGAAAAAATAAAACTTGAAATTGGAACGGATTACAGCACAGCTGGAGTTGGATCGGCTTATCCTTTTACTTTCAACGCAAAACTTGCCACACCTGAAGATGTACTGGTTACCGGAATGCCTGCCTTTGCGGTTGGTGGATTAGGCCTTGGCACAATTGACGCTCAAAAACCTGTAAACATTATGTACGCTTTGGTTGCAAAGACGCTGCCCGTTATCGGCAGATTGTCGGCTGGTGGTTATACTGGTGACAAGAACAATCTTCTGGATGCTAATGGCAAAAAGGACAACTCTGGCGTCCTGGCTTCCTGGGACCGCTCCATTACGGAAGTCTCCGACAAGCTTTGGCTTGCTGTTGATTATATGAGCGGTAATAATTCACTCGGCGGGCTAGGTTTAGGTGGTTCATGGACCTTTTCCAAGCAAGTATCACTTCTAACAGGTGTGACCTTCTACAATGAACAAAAAACTGGCGGTAAACCGACATTTACTACCCAGCTGCTTATCAATCTTCCCTAGCTGTTCCTCCTGTTATCCGGGGGCGGCGGGGGTGCCTTCCGTCCCTGATTTTTTGGAGTTTACCTATACAAAAAGAATCTTAAGGAGGTTACGATATGAAACTTATCGAAGCAATCATAAAGCCGTTCAAGCTTGACGAAGTGAAAGATGCCCTCAATGCTATCGGCATCGAAGGAATTACGGTTAGTGAAGTTAAAGGATTCGGACGTCAGAAAGGCCACACGGAGTTGTATCGCGGCGCAGAATACGTTGTCGACTTTATTCCAAAAATAAAAATGGAGATTGCTGTTAGTGATGATCTGGTGAGCAAAGTGGTTGAGACGATTCAAAATACTGCCAAAACCGGACGGATCGGCGATGGCAAGATATTCATCATATCATTGGAAGAGGCAGTAAGAATCAGAACCGGCGAAAGTGGCTCCGACGCCATCTAACGACGACTCAATCACTTAATAACGGAGGAATATTATGAAATTAAAACTATATCTCGCATCAGTAATGCTCGTTATATTGGCAGGCCTGATTCCGGTCGCCTCAATGGCCGAAGAAAAGAAAGATGAAGCTCCGGCTGCGGCTGCTGTCGCAACCCCTGCTCCTGCAGCAGCACCAGCCGCTGCTGATGCCGCAAAACCGGCTGATGCAGCCGCACCGACCGCTGCTGCTGCAGCGACACCACCGGATGTCAAGCCGGTTCTCAATACCGGGGATACTGCCTGGATGCTCGTTTCATCCGCACTTGTACTGCTGATGATACCAGGTCTGGCACTGTTCTACGGTGGTATGGTCCGCCAGAAAAACGTTCTTTCGACGTTCATGCACTCGTTTGTTGCTATGGGTATCGTTGGTGTACAGTGGGCTGTTATCGGCTATTCACTCTCATTCGGCCCTGATATGGCTAAAATGGGGTTGATCGGTGATTTTAGTAAATTTATGCTTAACGGCCTGATCATCATGAAAGATGCTGCCAGCGGAACTGTTGATTTTGCACTGTTTCAGAACTATACCAAAGAGCCGGGTGCAATCCCGGAGCTCGTTTTCGCCATGTACCAGTGCATGTTTGCCATGATCACCGTTGCTCTTATCTCCGGTGCAATGGCTGAGCGTGTTAAATTCTCTGCGTATTGCGCGTTTGTCCTTCTCTGGACAACACTGGTGTATGATCCGCTGGCACACTGGGTGTGGATGACGGACGGCTGGTTGTTCAAAAAAGGTGCACTTGATTTTGCCGGTGGTACCGTTGTTCATCTCTCCTCCGGTATTTCCGCCCTGGCTTTCCTCATGTTCCTTGGCAAGCGCCATGGTTTCCCCAATGAGCGTATGGCTCCGCATAACCTTCCGCTGACTCTGCTGGGCGTAGGACTGCTCTGGTTCGGTTGGTTCGGTTTTAATGCCGGCTCCGCAATAGTTGGAGTCAACACTTCTGATGCCGCCGGTGGCCTTGCCGGACTCGCATTTGCCACAACCACCATCGCGCCTGCAGCTGCAGGCCTTTCATGGATGGTTGCTGAATGGATCCACTCCGGCAAGCCAAGTGCCCTCGGTTTTGGTTCCGGTGTAGTTGCCGGTCTGGTTGTTATCACCCCCGCTGCCGGTTTTGTACAGCCTGGTGCTGCACTGCTGATGGGCCTGATGGCCGGCATTGTTTGCTACGGCGGCATCCTGCTGAAAGCAAAACTTAAATATGACGATTCGTTGGATGCTTTTGGTGTACACGGGATTGGCGGAACATTTGGTGCGATCATGACAGGTGTTTTTGCCACTGTTGGAGCCACCGGACTCCTGTCAGGGAACTTCAAGCAGCTTATGACCCAGTTGATTGCTGTTGTAGCAGCCGGTGCGTATGCGTTTATTGTGACCGTCATACTTGCTTTCATCCTTGATAAAACTGTTGGCCTGCGTGTTGACAAAGAAGACGAAATCATGGGTCTTGACCAGACTCAGCATTCGGAGTCAGGCTACAACATGTAGTTCCAGCCGCTGTTTTTCTCACACAACAGGAAGCCGCCCGATTGTGGGCGGCTTCTTTCTACTCTGGAGCATCTATGAAAGATCCGGCTGCCAGGTATAGCGATGACGCTGCCATAACCACAGACCTGCTGCGCCAGTTGGCCTATAACGAAAAAATGGCTGAACTGGGTAAGATTTCTGCCGGCATCGTGCACGAACTGAATTCTCCCCTCTCAGTTATTATTTCAGCTTCACAGATGATCATGCGTGAAGAAGGAGTTCCTGATTCTGTCGTGGAAATGATCTCCCGCATCAGCTCGGAAGCGCAGCGTCTTTCTCACCTGACAAAAGGTTTACTTCATTTCAGTAGTCATGATGAAACCGTCAGCGATGTTGATCTCAATCTTACGCTCGATTTTATACTCAATTTTCTCAACTACGAGGCTGCCCGAAGAGGAGTGGTTGTCAGTAAAGAGTATGACTTCACACTGCCGACCATCCTGATTGACGCTAACCTGCTGAAACAGATTCTACTCAACATTATCATGAATGCCCTACAGGCAATGGAAAACAGTGGCGGTACGCTGCATGTTGAAACGTCAGCTGCTGGAGAAGGCTGCGTCTGCTTCCATATATCAGATAATGGACCGGGGATTCCTCCTGAAACACTCGAGCGGATCTTCGACCGATACTTCACAACAAAAAAAGTGGGTGAAGGAACCGGTCTGGGTCTGTTTGTTACAAAGAGCCTGGTAGAAAATATGGGTGGGAACATAAACGTGACGAGCAGCAAGGCCGAAGGCACCTGTTTTTGCGTTACACTCCCGATTCGTCATGGCGTATAAATAGCGGCCAACCTTTGCATCGCCACATAACACTTCCTGTGTGCACGCCTGCGGCACCCTCAGACATAATCCTCTTTGATTAGAAGTAAATATCTGGTAAAGCTTCCTTCCGACATTAAAGGGGCAATTCGACTGATGTCACCGTTGACTTTCATTGCGCCATTTTTCTTGAAATTGGAGATGCTGTGGCTGTAACAGCTGACATCCAGCAGCAGGTATTCGACCTGCTTTCGCGTGCTTCCAACATATCTTTTGTGTCTGCAGATCGTGAAACCGGCGGCATCAGTCTGCTGGTCCCCGGTCAGCGTGTCAGTGCCGAAGTTGTGTCTCTGATGCCGAACAACCGTGTTCAGGTACGGGTTGGATCAGATCAGTTCAATCTTGAACTGCCGATGGCAGTTCGTGCGGGGCAGATGCTGGAGATGACCTTCGTCTCCAATGATCCGCGATCGACCTTTGCCATTGCCCGTCAGACGGGCAGCTCCCCACCGGTAGCTCTTTCGGACGCTTCGAGGCTTTTAAGCCTGCTGGTGTCCCGGGAGCAGATCATCGATCCGCAGCTGCGCTCCTCTTTGCATAGTGTCAGTACCATGCTCCGCAGTTCATCCGGCCAAACTGCCGTACTGGCGAACCTGCTGGATGAGGCTTTGACCTACGGTTCCAGCTATGATGCGAAAAGAACCCAGTTCCCAGCTGGAACGGCTCTGAATGCGCCGGGCGGTGATACGGGTGCCGGCCGTATGAATTTGGATCAGGCACGCCTGACAACGTTCGAATCAAATGCTGCCCAGATCCTCAAAAATATTGCCCAGAATTCACGCTTTACCTTGATCGAGTCGGCAAATAATCCGGCGTCCCCGTTGCCGCTTCTGCCGGGCGAAGAGATAAATGCGACTGTTGCCGGTGTCCTGTCGGGTGGCCGAACCATCGTTCATGCTGCCGGAACAACCATGGAACTGCTGCTGCCGTATAAGGCCGTTGCGGGAGAAATTCTCCGCCTGACGTACCTTTCTGCCGAGCCAAAGCCGACTTTTGCGCTTTCCCGTACAATCCACGACAGTTCCCCTCCGGTCCTCAGCGAGGCCGGACGCTGGCTGAGTATACTTGAACATAGCGAGGGTGGTGTCTCGCGCCAGCAGTCGTACGTGCTGGAGCGGATGAATACGGTGCTTAAAAGCCTCCCGCCCGGTTCTCCCGCTTTCACTGCCATTTCGGATGATGTGCAGAGCTACCAAAGGAACCAGCGGATGCAACCGGCACGTGAACAGGCTCCAGTAGCCATTGCATCCCAAGGAGTACCGACGCCGCCGGCAGCGTCCGGTAACGGGATTATACTGAGCGACGATATGGCGAAGCTTCTTCAGGCGGTAATCAAAGGCAATCGTCTGGCGCTGCTTGAAGCGCTCAACCAGCAGGGGGCGCCCAACTCGTTAACCCCTGGTCAGCAAATCAAGGGTGAGGTGATGGCTGCATTGGGAGGCGGCCAATTTACCGTTCAGGTTGCCGGACAGATGTTGGAGTTCGTCATGCCGAAAGGGGTCAGACGCGGTGATCTGATCAACCTGTTTTTTATAACCGGGGAGCCGAAGCAAACGTATCTGATGGTTCGATTTGGCCGTACGGGGGATTCCCGTATTAGTGAAACCGGTCGCTGGTTAAGCGGTTTTCTTGCCGAAGCATCCGGGCAGGTGCCCACTCAAGCTGCCCTTGGTACTCTCGGGACGCTCCTGAACGAGTCGACGAGTGATGCGCCACTGCTCGGCAGGATGCTTCAACAGGGGCTTCAGAAAAGTGGCTTGTTTTATGAGTCTCATCTGGCCCGCTGGTTTGGCGGCGACTATGCGTTGGAAGAGGTCCTCAAGGAGCCGCAGGGGCGTCTGTCTCCCCGCCTGGCGCAGACTGATTCTCGTGGTATCATGTCAGCCGAGGCACTTGTGCGTGCCAGCATTCGGACCGGCCTGGCCGAGGTTATGGAAGGTGTCTTTAAGACGGCAGGCGCCACTATGGCGCATGAAGGGATAGCAGACCACCGCAGCGTACCGATCGTCAGTGAACAACTTTCTGTACTGCAAAACAGCCAGATTGTCCTGCGTGGTGATCTGATCCCCGGTCAACGACTGGAATGGACGGTCAGCGAGCGGGAGGCGGGCAGAAACGAAAACGGCAGCCGTGAGCGGAGCTGGGAAACCAGTGTATCGATACATCTGCCGCATCTGGGTTCGGTGACGGCAGTGCTGACTCTCGATGGAACTCATACCGGAATCAGGGTACGTGCTGAAAACAGCACGACGGTGACAATCATGGAGTCGGGAAAGACGCGACTGATCGAGCAGCTGCAAGGGGCCGGACTGACTCCGGCAGAGATGAGTTTTAGCCATGTCGCCCCGTGAAACGGAAGATCGCCGGGCGGCTGCCCTTTCTTACAAACAGGGGTACTACGCTCCGGTTGTTGTTGCGCGCGGCAAGGGAGTGGTTGCCGAAGCGATCATTGCATGTGCTCTTGAGGCAGGAGTGTACGTTCATGAGTCACCGGACCTCGTCAGGCTGCTGATGCAGGTTGACAGTGACCAGTTCATTCCTCCGGAGTTGTATCGGGCTGTTGCTGAAGTGCTCGTGTGGCTCCAGTGGATGGAAAGTCAACAGTCATAATCTGGTTCTTAAACAGAAAATTTAGAGCGTCAACGGAGGAACGATGCAGATCAAATTTGGTACTGATGGCTGGAGGGGTATAATAGCTCGTGATTTCACCTTTGAAAATCTTTCGAGAGTTGCACAGGCCACGATGGATTATCTGAACCGCGAGGGTTTGGGGAATAAGGGACTGGTGATCGGGTATGACCGGCGTTTTCTGTCCCGTGATTTTGCCCGGCGAGTAGCAGAAATTGCGGCTGGTAACGCTATCCATGTCTGTTTGACGGAAGATTATGCTCCGACGCCTGCGGTTTCCTGGGCGGTACATGAAAGGCATGCCGGTGCCGGTGTGATGATCACCGCCAGCCATAATCCGCCAGAGTATAACGGTTTTAAAATTAAAGAGGCATTTGGCGGTTCCGCCCTCCCGGCTACAACAAAAATTCTTGAAGAAATCGTTGCCTACAATCAGGAAAATGACCGACGTGTTATTTCCATCCCCTATGAAGAAGCCGTGACAAAGGGGTTAATTGAACTGTTTGATCCCTGCGAAGGATATTTTCACCAGATCAGCCGCTATGTCGACCTTGATCTGATTAAAAAAGCAGGGATTGCAGCGGTGGTTGATCCTATGTACGGTGCCGGTTGCGGTTTTATTCCCCGGCTGCTGCCTGGTGTTGCTGAAATTCATGGCAGCGAAAATCCTTCCTTTGGTGGGCAGGCTCCTGAACCGATTGGTCAGCATCTTCTGGAGTTGTCGGCGCTTCTCAAAGAAGGAAAATACCGGGTCGGTCTGGCGCTGGACGGTGATGCCGACCGGATCGGTGCAGTTGACGAAAATGGTGACTTCTTTTCATCCCACTGCATTTTTACCGTTATTCTACGGCACCTGATCGAACATAAAAAACTGAGCGGAGCAGTTGTCAAAACCGTTTCGACAACACGTATGGTTGACCTGCTTGCCGAAAAATACGGATTGGAACTCTTTGAGACGCCGATCGGCTTTAAATATATCTGCGAGCTGATGCTGGAGCGCGATGTCCTTATGGGAGGAGAAGAATCCGGGGGGCTTGGTGTGAAGGGGCATATTCCAGAGCGGGACGGGATTCTACTCGGGTTGCTGCTCCTGGAAGCGATTGCAGTCAGTGGGAAAGGGTTACGGCAGCTGCTTGAGGAGACGATGGACGATATCGGACATTTTTATTATCAGCGGATTGACCGCCGAATCGAATCCGTCGCCAAAGCGGAACTGATCGAGCGGCTGCGCTTACAACCGCCGACAATGATTGATGGACAGCGCGTCGTCTCGACCAACGTTAGTGACGGCTTTAAGTTTATCTTTGAAAACGGTGACTGGTTGCTTATCCGGCCATCCGGTACCGAGCCGGTTTTGCGCCTGTATAGTGAAGCGGGATCGGTGGATCAAGTAGGGCGATTTCTGCACCAGGCGGGAATTATAGCCGGCTGCTGAAAATTATTCCAATATTGACAGTAACGGTTGCGCTGTCGAAAAAAACAGTTATACTCCTGCACGCTAGTCGTCCGCTACATACTGATTGCACAGCAAATTTATCCATACTGCTATGGAAAATCACGAAAAGGAGCACACTGCAATGGCAAACATTCTGATTGTTGATGATTCATCCACTATGCGTAAAATAATTTCAAGATCTCTTCGACAGGCAGGTCTCGCTGTTGACGAAATCTACGAAGCCGGTGACGGTATCGAGGGCTTGGGAGTAATTGCATCAGGTAAATCGATCCAGCTGATTCTGTCTGATATCAATATGCCGAACATGGATGGCCTTGAGTTTGTGAAAGCGGTGCGTGGCAACGGCAACACAACCCCCATTGTTATGATCACAACTGAAGGTGGCGAAGAGATCATAGCTGAAGCAATGTCGAGCGGTGCAAGCGACAGTATTAAAAAGCCGTTCACCCCGGACCAGCTTCAGGAAAAGCTGGGAGGGTTGATATGAGTCTGAACGCTGACATTTCCCAATCAACCAGCTTCACTGAAGAGCAGGTGGCGGGTTATGTGATCTCTGCGACGAGAGATGTCTTTTCTACCATGGTCATGATGGATGTGGCAGATGACTTTCCTCTGAAGGAACCGGTCAGTCGCTTCAAATGCAGCATTACCGGGATGGTCGGCTTTGCAGGGACCTATTCCGGTGTGATTTCGATTCACTGCCCGGTTGACCTGGCGTTGAAGATTACCTCCAATATGCTTGGTATTGAATGTGATGAGGTAGACGATGATTTGAACGATGCTATCGGAGAAATTGCCAACATGTTGGGTGGCAGCGTCAAACAGGTTCTTTCCAAAGGGGGACTGGATGTTAAACTGTCAATACCAACCGTTATTTCAGGAGAAGACTACACGGTCAATTCGCTCTCTGACAATGATTGCGTTGTCGTCCCGTTTTCCGTTGAAGGGTTCACGTTGCTGGTCGGGCTTACGTTGAAGAAAGAAGAATAGTCCTGTACCCCATCAACTGACATGGCGATCTGTCGCTATTCTTAAATTAGTATCGGAACACGAACTGGATGGATGGTTATACAACGTTATACGGGATGCTGGAAACAGCCCTGAAACAGGCTGGTGAAGAGAGCGGTATGCTCTTAGGGCAGGAACTCTCTATCGCCCTTGCTGATTCACTCTCTACGAGCAAGAGTTCCTATTTCGGGGGGCTTGACGACGGCTGTTTTGTGCTCGGAGTTGACTCTGGCGAGTCCTATGGCGGACAGTTTTATCTTGTATTTTCTCTGCGTGACTCCATCGTCATGAGCAGCATTCTGCTCGGCATCCCTCCTGCTCGTATTCAGGAAAAGAAACGCCTTTCCATTATAGAAAATGATGATATTGACGCTTTTTCAGAAATCGCCAATATGGTGAACGGTGCACTTAACACCGTTTTTCAGGGTACCCTCCCCAATAAAGTTCGCCTCAAATTACTCCCCCCCAAAAAATACATTCCCGAGATAGATGCGCTGACCTCTGATGAGCCGCTTCCGGACGGTGATTATCTTATGTTCCGCTCCAAACTGGAGATGCCGGGGCAGGAAATGAATCATCTGGATGTACTTATTCCGACTGACCTGGGTGAGCTGTTTGACCCGCAGCCGGTGTGTGCGGATGTTGTGGCTGCCGAAGGTGGGGAGGCTCCTCCCGAACTGGGAGAAGAGAGTGCAGCTGCACCGTTGGAAACAGGAGGAGGCGTCGATAGTGTCGTTGTGCTGGAGGATGACGAGGAACAGCGTAAGCAGATGATAGAGCTACTGGCATTCACCGGTTTTCAGATTGCGGAAGGAACGTTGAATGCTGATATCAAAGAGTTGTTTGCCGGCAGGAATGTTAAGCTGGTCATGATCGGTTCCCAGGACGCAGATGATCGTGAGCTTGCCGTATGTATAAAGGTAAATGCCATGCGTCAGGATTCCCCGCCACCGATCATCATGAGTGCAGAGTGCTGGACAAGAACAGCTGTCCTCAAAGCCCTTAAATACGGCGCACGCGATATCATAATTAAACCCTTCAATGGTGACGATGTTAATTCGAAGGTTCGTCGTTACTGCAAAATTGTGCCGGTCTAGTTGTATGCAGGTCTGAAGATGGTTCAAACACCAACCCCTCAATCAAAAGCTGTATGCCCCGTTCGCTGGCTTGGCGCTGCTGCTCCGTTATTTGTCCTGACCATCACTCTGGCCCTGTTGCCCGGCCCGGCCTTTGCGTCGATTCAGAATCGTCTCTATCGCATTGATATCCACCCACGAAAAGAATTCACCCGGCTTACAGTGCGCTTGTCAGATCCTCCTAACTATACACTTGTGACTATACCCGGCAACCGGCTCCGACTCGAGATTCAGGATACCGGGGGGACGTTATTTAAAAAGTTCCGCCGCTATTCGGATAAAAACATTGGTGGCTTGCTTCTGGCAAAACGGGGCGACAGTCTGCTGATAACTTTTCAGGTGTCTCACGTGGCAGGTTGGCGCGATTTGTCACGATCTGATGTCAGCGCGATAACGGTGGATGTTGGAGCTTCCTTCAAACCTGGAGCGGCTCACCCTTCACTGGCAGGGCGTGAAAAAATATGGAATGGCATCGAAAAGCTGGTACGGAATTTTGACCCGCCACTGAAGTCAGAGATTCCCTTTACTCAAACGGATCGCCAGGTTTTAAAAAATTTCCTTACGGAGGAAGAGCAAAAGCAATTTATGGCAGCGGAGGCAGCCCTGTATAAAGGGCGTCTGACCGAGGCCGAAGAATTGTTTACACAGTTTTCATCACGACAGGGTCCCATTCGGTCGTTGGCACTGTATCGTCTTGCCGAGACGTGGTACAAACTGCAAAAGTATCCTCAGGCACTTACCGTTTTTCGTGAGGCAGAAAAACTATGGCCTGCCTATCTTGGCTTGAACCCGGGAGTTACATTCTACTACGGTGACAGTATTGCCAGAAGCGGTGAGTTGAGCAATGCCCGTGCATTGCTTGCCGGCTTGGTCGCACGTCTTGCCGACAAAACATTCGCTCCGGCTCTGCTTGTTCGGCTGGGTGATATTCTTACCAGGCAGGGGCATGAGCTCGAGGCACGTGCAATCTATCAAAATGTAGCGGAAAATTTTACAGAGAATAAAGCCAGTCAAATGGCATTAATGCGGATTGCCGACGGTGAATTCCTGCACTTGAACCCCTGGAACTATCGACCTGTTAGAGACGTCTATCTGAGCGCGTCTCTGCAGAGCGGTGACCTCGATATGCGTGAGGAAGCGTACTTTAAGTACGTTCTCCTTGAATCTCTCCACGGTGAAGCCGGTGAAGCGTTACAGCAGATAATGGCGTTCCAGCGAAAATTTCCACGAGGCGTATATGTTGCCGTTGTCAGGAATATTCGGGAAATACTTGTTGCTGAAGTCTACCGGAGCACCTCTTGGTCCAAAGACCCTTCCGCGCTTGTGCGGTTTATGGATGAACAGCATGAATTTGTTGCGGGTTGTATTGAACAACCCGGTTTCCTTGCGACTGTTACCCACGCTTACAACGAAGCCGGTCGTCCGATTGAGCTTGTCAATTTATTGAGCGGGTTGGTTGAACGATCATGGGCGGGTTCCGCTGCTCCCGACATGTATGCCAGTATTGTTGACAACGCCGAATTGATTGGAGATATGGCTACCGCTGAACGAACCATTAAAGCCTATCTCGGGAAGTTCCCCGGCAATCCGCGGGCGAGGCTGATGACAGAACGTCTTGGAGGCATTTATGCGTCAGCGGATAAACATCAGCAGGTTAAGGATACACTTCTCTGGTTGCTTAATAAAGGGGAGCACGCCCAGCGTAATGAAAGTTATTATCAGTTAGGCAGGTCGCTCTGGACTCTGCAGCTTTATGCACAGGCAGCTAAAGCAATGGACCGCTTTATTGAGTCGCCTTCAGGGCGTGATCCTCGACTTTTACCGGATGCCTATTTCATTGCCGGTTCATCGCGCGAATACTCCGGTGATCGAAAGGGAGCGTTGAAGCTGTTTGAAGCGGCGCTTAAACTGCCAGATAACAGCCGAAACGAAGAGTTCGTCTATAGGGCAGGGCAGATTAATCTTCAGACAGGCAATACTCTGCGGGCAAAGAATTTATTTGATCAACTTGTCAAAAAAGGCAAGGACCCTGACTGGCAAAAACTGGCCCAGCGGGCCCTGACGTCTATCGAGCAGAAACCTTCCCCACCATAATCAAAATACCGCTAAGTCAATATAATGACTTAGCCAATATAATGACGCATTGAATGCATGGGCTTGTTCAGGCTCCATGTTTGGCAGTGACGTTATTTATAATGCAGATTCCAGAAAGCGTAAGTAAAAAACGTCTCGTTTGGACGGGAAAATATTTTAAACACATGTGGGATTGTACTAAAAGGTACCAATTATGCGGTCTTTCATCATTAATTCAGTTCTGCTTGTGTGATTGTCGTAATGTAGTTTCCGTATTATTCAATTATGAACCATATGTTGTATTTAAAATTCGTTGGAAGCCACGCGCTATCCGATGCTCTGCCCCCGACGGGAAGTGGTGTGGTATACTTTTTGCAGAAAGTGCGTTTCTAAAGGAGCTTGTGTATGCGTATAGATGGTCTTTTTAGCAACACTATAGATCTTCTGGGTAAAAGTGTTGACTTAAGGTCTAAAAGCCAGAATTTGATTGCGTCAAATATTGCCAATGCAGAAACCCCGAACTTTATTCCCAAGTCTCTTGATTTTGAACAAGAATTGCAGGGGGCTCTTAAAGAACGCCAGAGTGGACAACGTTCTTCAACGGTTCCGCACCCGCGACATATACCCGTTCGTGGCGCCGCTGCAGCGAGCGGAATACAATCAGTTACAGGCCGCGTTATAGAAACTCCCGCCAAGACTCCCGGCAAAGATGGTAACGCAGTTGAGCTAGAAAACGAAATGGGCCGGATGGCTGAAAACCAGGTCATGTTTAATGCATCAGTGCAGATGCTGAACAAAAAGTTTGAGGGGTTGCGGTCTGCAATCAGGGAGGGAAAATAAATGGATTTTTTTAGTTCAATGAATGTTAGCTCTTCAGCGCTCTCTGCCGGTCGGACGCGCATGAACCTGATATCGAGTAATCTTGCCAATGCAAACGCGACACGAACCCCTGAAGGAGGTCCCTACAAGAGGAAAGATGCCGTGTTTGCCGCAACCCCTCTGGAAAATCAATTCAACCGGGCTCTTGACGGTGCGACAGCGAAACAGGTACGGAAAGTTGATGTATCTGAAATAATAGAAGACCAGAATCCACCACGCTTGCAGTATGACCCAAGTCATCCTGATGCTAATCCGCAGGGTTATGTTGCCATGCCGAATGTTAACGTTGTAGAAGAGATGGCTGATATGATTGGCGCGACGCGGGCTTACGAGGCAAATGTGACAGCAGTACAGGCTGCCAAAAGTATGGCTCTCAAGACGCTTGAAATCGGCAAGTAGTTTCTGAATCTATCTAACTGAACTGACGAGGATATACATTATGGTTATCACAGGTATCGAGAGCGGCATAGGCATGGCAAAGGCTTTTCCGGAAATGGGCAAAATCAGTTCGTCATCGACTGCGGAAGGCGCGGGTAAATTTTTCAGTGAACTTGTATCTAAAGTCAATGATATCCAGGTTCAATCTGACAAATCGATCCAGGGACTTGCCAGCGGAGAAAACAAAAATCTTCACGAGGTAATGATCGAGGTAGAGAAGGCCAGCATATCGTTCCAGTTTATGTCTCAGGTACGCAACAAAGCACTTGAAGCATATCAAGAGGTTATGAGAATGCAGGTGTAGCATTAGAAGCAAACGTAGTGCCAGCAGGAAAGATCTACTTCGAAAGGAATGTAAACTTCTCCAATGCCAGAAGGAATCCGCAGACTCATAGAACCATTTACCGCTCTTGCTCCCGGCAAGCAGATGCTGATAGCCTTTGTGGCATTTCTGTCCGCAGCTGCGTTCGCTATTTTAATCTTTGTTGCAAATCGTACAGACTACCGCCCCCTTTTCACAAATCTGACATCTGAAGATGCGGGTGAAATTGTCAAAAAATTGAAGGATGCCAAAACACCCTACCAGATCACGGCTGATGGCAAAGGCATTCTCGTGCCGTCCGACAAAGTATACGAACTTCGCCTGACATTGGCTTCCGAAGGTATCCCGCAGGGAGGCGGTGTCGGGTTCGAAATTTTTGACCGCAAGAATTTCGGCATGACGGAATTTGTTCAGAAACTCAACTATCAGCGGGCATTGCAGGGTGAGCTTTCTCGGACGATAGCCCAGTTGACAGGGGTCGAACAGGCTCGTGTCCATCTGGTCATACCTGAAAAATCTCTCTTCAAGGATAATGAGAAACCGGCGACCGCTTCAATCGTGCTTAAGATGAAATCGAATCGTGTTTTGCGGGATTCGGAGGTGCAAGGGGTGGTGCATCTGGTTGCTTCTTCGATTGAGGGGATGGACCCGGAACATGTCACAATCCTGGACAGTCGCGGCAAGATTCTCAGTAAAGGCGGTAGCAGTGACCCGACAGCCCGTATGACTTCAGCGATGCAGGAAACCCAACACGCGTACGAAAAAAATGTTGAGGAACGGATCCAGTCGCTGCTTGACCCGATTGTAGGTGGGGGGAAATCAATTGCCCGTGTCACTGCCTCTTTTGACTTCAAACAGGTTGAGCGGGTCGAAGAAAAGTTCGATCCAGAATCAATTGCGGTACGCAGTGAGCAGAGAACAGATGAAAAAGGGGCTTCTACAACCAGCAGCACCGGCGTCCCGGGAGTACAAACAAATCTTGGGCGTACACCTGCTGGTGCCGGGTCAACCTCCGGTGGCGGTTCCAAAAGTGACGAAACTTTGAACTACGAGGTAAGCCGCTCTACCGCCAAGATTATTGAGCCGGTAGGAGCTCTCAGCAAAATATCAATTGCTGTACTGGTTGATGGTAAATATGAAGCACCTGCTGCGGTGAAAGAGGGACAGGTTGCCAAAGCCAAATACATTCCCCGTTCACCAGATGAATTGCAGAAAATCGAAACATTGGTAAAAAGTGCCATTGGCTATAACCTTGAGCGGGGCGACCAGCTGACGGTCCAAAACATACCCTTTCAGGATACCGGAGAGGCTGGCAGCACTGAGGTTGCATCGTGGTGGACAAATCCGTTCTTTCAGTCACTTGCAAAGAATTTGATGATCGGCGTCGGTTTCCTTGCTCTGATATTGTTTGTGATCCGGCCTCTTCTTGCCTCCCTGCGTCTTTCAAAACGTCCAACACTTGAGAGCTTTGAAGCAATAGGATCGGGCGGTGAGTTAACAACTGCAGAACGGGCTCTCATTAATGCTCAGGTAGAGGAACAGAAAAGTCTCATTGAACAGGCAAAAAAGGACCCATATCAGGTTGCCCAGATACTACAAAACTGGGTTGCTGAAGACAAATAAGCACTAACTGCTACTGGATTTATGCATCCGGATTTATGACTATAGGAAATTTATGACAGGTTCAGAAAAGGCTGCAATACTGCTTCTTTATCTTGGCAACGATGTGACCGCCAAGGTCTATGAGCACTTGGATGACTCGGAGATTAAAAAAATCAGTAGAAGTATGGGCACGCTTGGGCATGTGTCACGTGACACAATTATGGATATTGTCAGTGACTTCACTGCAGTAATAGATCCCGAAGCGGGTATTTTTTCTCAGGGGGATGAATTTGTACTGAAAATTCTCGAGAAAGCGATCGGTCCGGAAAAGGCAAAGCTTTTGATGGAGGAACTGCAAGCCTCCAGTTACGGTGACCTGGTTGATATTCTGGCAAACATGGACTCTAAAAGCCTCGCCAACTTCCTCTCTCAGGAACACCCTCAGACCATAGCGGTCATTCTGGCAAAACTCAAATCAAAGCAGACCAGTGAGATAATAAGCCACCTGCCGCAGGAACTGCAGGCTGAAGTGGTGTTGCGTATTGCGGACGTTGATCAGGTGTCACCTGAAATACTCAAAGAAATTGATGACGTAATGAAGCGCGAACTTCAATCAATGGGAGGTACCCAGCGCTATAAAGTTGGCGGGATTGATAAAGTTGTCGAAATGTTTAATTACTTTGATCGTAGCAAGGAAAAACAAATTCTCGATAAACTGGATGTTCTCAGCCCACCGTTGTCTGAAATCATCCGCAAGCACCTCTTTACCTTTGAAGACGTATTTGCTCTGGACGACAGAAGTATTCAATCGGTTATGCGTGAAGTGTCAAATGACACGTTGACATTGGCTATGAAGACTTCACCGGATGAGGTGAAGGAAAAGATATTCAAAAACATCTCAAGTCGAGCTGCAGATATGATCAAGGAAGACCTGGAGGTCATGGGACCGGTGCGACTTTCAGACGTCGAAAAGGCGCAGGGAGAAATCATCAAGATTGTCCGCAAGATGGAGGAGGAAGGAAAAATCGTACTAGCGGGCAAAGGCAGTGACGATGTCCTCGTCTAAAATAATCAAACAGGCTTTTCACGACAGCACCGGAATCTCTGAATTCAGCTTCAGGAGCATTGGACAGTCAGATAGTGCACCAAATGTGGTGCAGAGCGAGGGGCATTTCGTTCCGATGGGACTGTTTCAAGGTATTGGCCCGATTGTGAGTGGCCAAAATGGCAGTGGAGATACCGGTCCTTCCGCCATTGAAATAAGCGAGGACGAACTAAACCAGAGAATCGGTGATGCGTTTAATGATGGCCTGAAAGAAGGGAAGGAGCTTGCCGAACGAGGTCTTATTAATGTATTCCGTGCATTGCGTGCTTCAAGTGAAGCAATCCATAACCTGCGCGATAAAATACTCCGGGAGTCGGAAGACGAATTAATAAACCTGGTTATGCTGGTAGCCCGCAAGGTTATCATACAGGAAATAAATCAAGACCATTCAATTGTAGCCGGAGTTGTTCAGGCTGCGCTCGCCGACCTCTCCTCACGTGAAGAAATTACCGTTCGTATCAATCCTGATGATTATCTGCTGGTTACTTCCGGGCGGGATGCATTACTGCATGCCGAGCTGCTGAATGAGCGGCTGCTGCTCAAGCCTGACCCATCGGTGGCAGCCGGATTTTGTCTCGTAGAAACGGAGATGGGGACAATCGATGCTTCCCTGGATGGCCAGCTCGAACAAATATACCGGAGTCTCCTTGAGCAGCGCACCACCTCCGTCGTTGATGAATCGTGATTCGATTGTGATGTGCCATGGCGAATCGTAACGTTGATTTCGGGAAATACCGTTCTGCACTTGCCGCTTCCAAGCCGATCAGGTTGCATGGCAAGGTTACCCAGGTAGTTGGTCTGGTTATCGAGGGGTACTGTCCGGATACTTCCGTTGGAGCTATCTGTGAAATAAAGCCGGTCGAAGGTGATCCGATCCCTGCAGAGGTAGTAGGCTTTCGCAACAACAAAACCCTGTTGATGCCGCTTGGTGAATTGCGGGGCGTCGGTCTGGACAGCCTTATTTCTGTGCGGCGCGATAATGCCACTCTGGGCGTTGGACCGTCCATGCTGGGTCGTGTCATTGACGGATTGGGCAATCCGATCGACGACAAGGGGGCGATCGATGTCGAGGAAGAGTATCCGATATATGCGTTGCCGGTTAATCCCATGTCCCGCCCACCAATCCGGAAACCACTGGATCTTGGTATACGCAGCATAAATGGATTGTTGACCTGTGGAAGGGGGCAGCGTGTCGGTATAATGGCAGGTTCGGGGGTCGGTAAATCTACCTTGCTTGGAATGATAGCCCGTTATACCGAAGCAGATGTAAACGTTATTGCTCTGATTGGTGAACGAGGTCGCGAGTTGCGTGAGTTTATCGAAAAGGATCTTCAGGAGCAGGGACTGAAAAAGTCGGTTGTGGTCGTTGCTACATCGGATCAACCTCCTTTGGTGCGGATGCGCGGGGCCTATATTGCAACTACAATTGCGGAATATTTTAAGAACCAGGGTAAGAAGGTCCTCCTGATGATGGATTCGGCGACCAGATTTGCGATGGCTATGCGCGAAGTCGGTCTTGCTATAGGCGAACCTCCTACTACCAAGGGATATACGCCTTCTGTTTTTGCCGCGCTGCCAAAACTGCTGGAACGTACCGGCAACTTCCCTGAAGGAAGCATCACGGCGCTTTATACGGTGCTCGTCGAGGGAGATGATTTCAATGAACCGATCTCGGATGCTATGCGCAGTATTCTTGACGGTCATATTGTGCTCTCCCGTGACCTTGCCGCCCGGTCTATCTACCCGCCAATTGATGTTCTTGCAAGTACCAGTCGTGTCATGACTGATGTTGCATCTAAAGAGCATCTTGATGTTGCCTCCAAGTTCAAAGAGGTGATGGCAACCTATCGTCAGTCTGAAGACCTGATTAATATTGGTGCTTACAAATCAGGAAGTAATCCCGGTATAGATTATGCTATAGAGCATATTGCCAAGATGCAGTTGTTTATGAAACAGGCCGTCCATGATCCGGTCATGCTTGAAGAAGCGGTACAGGATTTAAAATCCATGTTTTTATCCTGATACCGGCTGTAGTTCAGGGGGGTAGCGGGCGATGGCAGGAAAAACATTCGAATTGGAACAGGTGCTTGTCTATCGCCGGGAGATGGAAAAGGCGCGTAAACAAGATTTTGCAACGGCAAAACAGAGCTTTGAGCATGCCAGCACCGAATTACAGCGTGAAGAAGAGCTTGTCATGATATTGACACGTGAGTTTCAGCGGTGTCAGCAGAACATCGCCTGCATCGATGATTTACGTATGTATGCGGATTTTTTTGCACGAAAGCGTGAGCAAATAAAGCAGCATAAAGAACGGGTTGAATGCCTTAACCTGATTATGATCGAGAAGAGATCTGATTTAATGGAAGCGAGCAAAGACAAAAAAGTTCTTGAGTCGCTAAAAGAGAAAAAAACTGCCGAATTCCGACAGGAAATGGCAACGAAAGAACGAAATTTTTTCGATGAAATTTCCGTCCAGAAAAAGGCTAAAACGTCGTGAATAAGAAAATCTATTACACTATGGCAGTCATTGTGGGGAGTATCCTCGCGTTGCTGCCATATAAATTGTCAACCGTATTAGCCAGTTCGCCGCCGCAGAGTGAAACAACTTCCAAGGCTGTTGTTGATTCGGGGAAAGATGGTGCATCACCATCTTCGCAGCCGGTAAATGCAACGCGCGCGGCGCGTGAAGAAAAGGCTCTTCAGGATGCGCGCCGTCAGCAACTGGCGGAGAGGGAAGCTGCTCTTGCTGCCAAAGAGTTGGAGCTTAAGAAATTGAGTGCAAAGCTTGAAGCGCAGCTTAAAGCGCTTGAAGATAATAAAAAGCGACTAGATGAATCCTTAAAGAATAAATCCGACGCTCAGAAGAAAAAACACGAAGAGAAAATACTGAAGATGGTCAAACTTTTTAAAGCCATGAAAGCTGAGCAGGCAGGAAAGATGATTGACTCTCTGAAGGAAGACCTAGCCCTGTCGCTTTTAAGTAAATTGGACACCAAAACTGTCGCAAAGCTGGCTCCATTTATCAGCCAGCCACGCGTTATCAAGTGGGTGTCCGATAATCTGCAGGAAAGATAAACCTGATTTTATGGACAGCAGCAGCGTCCACTCCATAAAAAATTTATACAAAAAGGAGGTGAAAAATTATGAGTAACGGACAATTGAATACTGTTTCAGTGCAGACAATAGCACCTTTTGTAACTCAGAACCTAGTGGTAGCGGCTACTCCGACAATCGATGGTGCGCAGAAGCAAGCCGGAGATTTTGCAGAGTTGTTGGGCGGGTTCAAGCTTCTATCGGCGGCAAAAGTGGCATCTGAGTCTGGGGAAACGGAGACATCGGAAGTGAATCCGGGTGTGGATCAGGTGATTGTCGATGCTGGTGTTGAACAGCGCATGGCAGACCTGCTTGCGTTGATTCAGACGGCACATACAATCACTCCCACGTCACCGTCAACTGCGATCAATGCAGATGATTCCGAGACAGCTGTACTCAACGAAAAAACTGAATCTCAACGCAACGAACAATCAGATGTTTCATCGCTTATGGCTTTAGCTGCATACGTACAATCCGGCAGAATACCGGACGTCAACATTACGATGGTGCCTCCTGTTGACGGGCCTCAGAAGGAAGCCGTACGGTTAGGGAAATCAGCCATGATGGCGACAGAGTCAGAGGCTGTAAAACCGGCACAGCAGAGAGAAAAAGAGATGGTAACGGAGGATAACCTCATTGAGGCTGATTATGCTCGACAACGGGCACGGAATCCAGTGTTATCTGCCAGCGTGTCGGACGTCATCAAACCGATAATAATTCCGGCTGAAGATGGACAGAAGATAGCAGGTCCGTCATTGCAGGTTGCAAATGTTTTTGCATCAAATGATACGGCTCAGAAGGAACAAATTACGGTACATCGAACACCGCAGGTGGTCCCACTGACCGTACAACCAGTTCACGTTTTTGAGCTGGCAGAATCAAAGGTAACACAGGGTGTGGAGAGTCAACCAACAAAAACAGCTGATGACGTCTACGTGAAAACGGCTCAGAGCATCTTGGAAGTCAACAAAACAACACAAGTTTCCGTTGATGAATCCACGAAGACAGTCACTTCGGTAAAACAGCCCACTATTATCGCTTCAGCAACAACGAACCGACCGGTGCCGGCGACGTCAGAATTAACACAACCAGTAGGGACACATCAGACGCTGGTCGTTCTACGGAATGATCAATCAACTGCAGAAAAGATCATGAAGACCGTATCAACCAGCACCATGTTTTCTGACGGGCAGTCGCCCGCTCCAACCGCACCAGATAGCACGGTGATGAATGGCACCGTCATCAAAACTTCGGAAGTCAGCAAACCAGCACAGCCCTTCGCTGAAACTCTTCTGGACGCAGTTGTTACAGCAGATCAACACATCGTAAATACTGAAGCAATTGTGGTCAAAGAATCTGAACAATCTGTTGCAGAGCAGACTCAGACACACGCAACAGAATTAAAGCCTGCGGCAACCTGGGATGAGAAAACTGTTGCGGGAACTGTTAAAATCGAGGGTCAGCATTTACAGACCGGAATAAAAGGGGACGCCGTTGTTGATGGCGAATCTGCCGTAGTACCGGCACAGCCCGTAGCACTAATGACAGGCAAGGCGGTTCATGTGGTAGATGAACCGGTTTCAGTGCAGAATCAGCGCATAACAAACGATGTAATCCGAACGGCACTTACTGAGAATAAACCCTTAACAGCAGTGTCGCTTCCTCAGGTAGAGGTCTCTCGGAGTGCTTCGGAGGTCAGCAAATCAACTCCACTTCCCGTTGACCAAATACAGATTGCGGCATCTACACCCGTTCATCAACCAGACGATGTTCAGACGGCATTAGTTATTTCCCCTACACCTGAGTCAGAGCTGGATATTCAACTCTCCCAGCCTCGGCCAATTACCGCCCGGGTGACTTCTGTACTACCTGATGCAGTAAACCGTGCAGCAGGTCCGGGCAATCCGCACCTTACGTCAGAAGCATGGGTTGATAAGGAACTCTCCCAGCCTCGGCCGATTACCGCCCGGGTGACTTCTGTACTACCTGATGCAGTAAACCGTGCAGCCGGTCCGGGCAATCTACACCTAACGTCAGAAACGTGGATTGATAAGGCCCGGACGAATTCTGAAAAGAGCAACGTCAAAGATATGACTCCATCTCTTCAGCTTGCAGCAACAGTTGGTGAGTCAATGGTTGATTCGGACTCCTCCGGTAGTTTCGAAGGTGATTTTGGGCAATCCGACAGTACTTCAGACGGTCAGTTGCTGGCCCAGAACATGCGTGGGCAACTGGGGGCAGACCATCAGAAAGTAGTATCGACATCAGGAAAATTTGCACAGCCCGAATCCGCTCGTCAGGATGTTCCGGAACAGGTCATGCAGCACGTTAAGGAGCGCCTGGTGCAGCACGATGTAAAGGCAGGGAGTCAGCAGATTACACTGACACTGTCACCAGACAGCCTGGGTGAACTGAAAGTGAACCTGAATCTTCAGGGGCAGAAGCTCTCAGTTGAAATTGTAGCTGAAAACCGAACAGTGCGGGACGCTATTGTACAGCATACCGATTCCCTTAAAGAATCTCTGTCACGTCAGAACATCACGATGGAATCTTTTGATGTAACGACCGGTGGAAAAGGGACAGGCCAGGGACAGAATCAAAATGCCTGGCGTGAACTGGCGAAACAGCAACAGCAGCAGCAGATATGGTTATCACCACGCGGCTATCAAACAGCGCATGCTGATGTTCCAGCAGGTAAAGCTGCATATCAGAAACAGCACGGCCAGTCGATGCTTGACATTCATTATTGAAAGTGAGGTGAGGACAAGATGGTAGGTACCGTAACAACGTCAACCGATACAACCGCAACGGCAGCAGCAATGAAGAAGTCTCTGGGAATGAACAAGGATGACTTCATGAAACTGTTTATTGCCCAGTTGAAATTTCAGGATCCCCTGAAGCCACAGGACCCGAGTGCCATGCTGGATCAGCTTTCACAGCTGTCCCTGGTAGAGCAATCCTACAATAGTAATACCGCTCTCAAAGACCTTTTGACTGCGCAGAATAACACCATAAACCTGACTGCCCTTTCTTTTATAGGAAAAGATATCAAGGCGAACGGCAATGTTGCCACATTTGATGGCAGCACGGCTTCAGTTTTGGAGTTCAACCTGTCACTGCCAGCGACATCAGCACAGGTTTCAATTACGGATAGTACCGGTAAAACCATCAGGACAGCAGCACTCGGGGCCTGTACCGCCGGTAACAACACTTTTGCATGGGATGGCCGTGACAACAGCGGTGCATTACTTCCAGCAGGTGCGTACACGTTTGCCATCAATGCGACTGCGGCCAATGGCACTACACTGCCGGCATCGACTTTCACTACGGGCAGAATAGATGGGGTTGACCTCTCAGGAAGTACGCCACAACTGACCATCGGATCTACCTCTGTTGCACTGAGCGATATTATCAGTGTGGGGGTGTAACAGGCCATGATAGATCAGATATTTATTCCAAATCCGATCCAGCCGGGAAGGGTTGATCGACCGCAGCAGCAGAAACCGGTATCCGACCAGATATCTAATTCGCCGTTTGCCAAGGTTCTGGACCAAAAACTTCCGACTCAGGGGCTCAAGTTCTCGCAACACGCACAAGATCGACTGCGAGCACGAAATATCAACTTCTCCGCCACTGATATTGCAAACCTTGAAGGAGCCGTCAACAGTGTGGCTCAAAAGGGCGGCAAAGAATCCCTGGTCATGATGGGAGACTCTGCGCTGGTAGTCAGTATTAAAAACCGGACTGTTGTCACAGCAATGGACCGGAGTCAGATGAAGGGTAATGTTTTTACAAACATTGATTCAGCAATAGTGATTTAACTCGCAATGGGCTGGTCCTCCGAGAGGAAGCCCCCGAAACGCCGACCGATAGACGCGTTTCACTCAACTATAATCTCTCAAAAAATCAAGGAGGCAACAAATGAGTGTAACAGGTGCAATGTTTACTGGAGTATCAGGACTATTGAGCAATGCAGAAGGTATTTCCGTCATAGGTAACAATATTGCCAACGTCAACACGGTTGGTTTTAAAAGTGGCCGCATGTTGTTTTCCGACGTTCTCTCAGCAAATATCGGTAACGGATCTCAGATCGGGCGAGGCAGCCAGATCCAGAAAGTAGACAATATCTTCAGCCAGACAACGTTTGAGAGCACTTCGAATGTTACCGATCTGGCTATTCAAGGCGGTAGTTTTTTTGCTGTCAAGGATCCATCTGCCGGCTCGCCAGTAAATCAGAATGGTTCACTGTTGACGCGCGCAGGAGCATTTCGTTTGGATAGTAATTTAACCCTGGTAAATGCAGATGGCTATCAGGTGTTGGATACTGCCGGGAATCCGATAAAATTCAGTGATAATGCGGCTGGAATAGCAAATCTCACCGCTGCCCTCTCCGCTGCCGCCAGCACACCAACTGCAACTATGAATACGCAGGCTGCCACTCAACTCACGGCAGCAAATACATTTTTAACCGCCATATTCACTGCGGCAGCAGCAGTATATACTACTGAGGCTGCAAATGCGGTCGCAGCTGCAACTACTTTTCAAGGAGTAGCTGGTGGAACCACTTCCGAACAATCTGCTCAAGCATCCATTCTAACACTTGCAAATGCGGCTCAGACAGCAGCAGCAACGGCTACTGCCACTCCAAATGCTGATAATACGGCTGCCGCGCAAGCCGCTTTTGCTGCGCTGAACACACAGATCAACAATAGTAGCATCACGACACCGGCAATTGTCACCGCCTTCACTACACTCAAGGCAACTATGAATGCGGTAAATACGTCAATTGCCGCAGGCGCGCCGCCTGCTGAAATTAAATCGGCAAGTGCTATTCAGTCAGCGGCAGCTGCAGCGCAGGCAGCAGCAACTGCAGCTATCAGTTCCCCTAGCCTTCCCTCTGTTCAGGCGGCCCAGACGGCATTTAATGCGCTGACAACGTTGGCAAATAATTCGAACTTTACTCCCGTGGCATTCAATGCTGCCTTCCAAGCTCCATTTCTCACACCGCTGAATGCTTCGAATGTCGCCGTTAATGCAGCTGTAACTGCTGCTATGCCGACGCTCTCATCGGTACAAACACAATTGACAGCCCAACAGGGGCTAGCGTTCAGCAAAATCGTCAGTGTGGATCCCAGTGGTTTGATTACTTATTTGGGAAAAGACGGGATCAGCGTTAACTACTACAATGCCTCCGGACAGGCGGGTGTGACCGCCAATGCTGCGAATGCTTCAACTGTCCAGCGGGTTGCAGTTGTAAATGTTGCCAACCCGAACGGATTGGAAAAAATCGGCGGGTCATTGTACCGGCCTGCAGTTGCCTCCGGTGTTCCCGGAAGTGCCTTCAGCCTTTCAACCAATAGTGCTAACGGCAGTAGTGAAAAAATTTCCACCAATTCTTTAGAACAGAGCAACGTGGATATGGCCAGCGAGTTTGTGAAAATGATCATGACACAACGCGCCTATTCAGCAAATTCCAAGACCATTACGACGGCGGATGAAATGACGCAGGAAGTTTTGAATCTGAAACGCTAAAAAGCATATGACAAATTAAAACGGAGCGGAGGCGCATCAGAAGGTGCAGGATACGCCTCCGCGGCCGTTTAATTTATTGCAAAATCAGTTGATTCGTTTTACATAATGCTACGCGTAAATCAATCCATTGAATTTATTATCCATTCGCGGAGGATTACATGGCCAAGGAAGAACAGGCAGCAGAAGCGCCGGCTGAAGAAGGCGGAAAGAAAAAACTTATCATTATCGGCGCGGCGGTTGCCGTGGCGTTGATACTTGGTGTTGTTGTCTTCATGATGATGGGCAAGGGTGACAAGAAGGCAAAAACTGAGGGCGAGGCCGCTCAGACCGAGGCCGCCGGTGGTCATGGAGCTGCGGCACCGGCAGCCGGAGGGCATGGGGCACCTGCCGCCGGTGGACATGGCGCTGCTGCCGGGGGTGCTGCTGGTGCTTCTGCGAACATCTTCCCGTTGGATCCCTTTATCGTAAACATCTACGACGGCCAGGAATTACGCTATCTAAAAGTCAAAGTTGAACTTGAAATGGTTGGACCTGCAGTCAAGACCGAACTGGAAGGGCGATTGGCGCCGATCCGCGATTCGATCCTGATTCTGCTCAGCGCAAAAACATTGCAGGATATTCAGGATGTCCAGGGCAAGAACACACTCAAGGATGAAATTCTGGGTGCAATCAATAGAAATATTCCTCCCGGTAAGATTGCCAAAGTGTACTTTACTGACTTTGTTGTTCAATAGGTACTGAAGTGGCTGCAATGGAAAAAATTCTTTCAAAAGCTGAAATTGAAGCGCTGCTGAATGCGGTCTTTGAGGGTCGTATAGAGCCTGAAAAGGAGCTTGCGAAAGCGGAAGGTGCTGTTTCGAACTATGATTTGATTAATTCGGATACCCAAAAGGGATCGGTGCCGAATCTCGATATTATATACGACAGCTTTATCCGGTCCAACCGAGTCAATATTTCCAATCGTCTCCGAAAATCGGTCGAAATAAAAAAGGTCGGTGCACGTTCCTACAAATTTGATGACTTTCTCCAGACACTGCCGACACCGGTCTGTATGGGTATTTTCAAGATCGAACCGCTTAAGGGTGCTGCCCTGATTTCGTTTGACAGCACCTTGGTACTGTCACTGGTTGATAGCCTTCTGGGGGGTGTCGGCAGCGCGAAAGTTCCGATTGCCAACCGTATGTACACCGCAATTGAACTGCGCCTCATGGAAAAAATTGTTGGTGATGCCCTGCAGGATCTGGAAAAAGCCTGGGCACCTCTGTACGCCACTCACATGAGTCTGCTGCGTATGGAAACGAACCCGCGCCTGGTAAATATTGTTCCTCCTGAATATCAGATCGTCACCATGACGCTCAAAATTCAGATTGATGATATTTCAGGCAATATGATGTTCGCAGTACCGTTCATGACCATTGATCCTATTCGGGATAAGCTCAAGACCGGCATGCAGTTCGACCTGATGGCAATTGACCCGCAGTGGTCTTCACGGCTCTCTGCAGAACTGATGGAAGCACCTATGGAAACCACCGTCGAGATGGGAAATGCCAACATTACCCTGCGTGAACTGCTTGATCTGGTTCCGGGCGACACCATTATGCTCGACAAGGCCTGCTCGAGCGACATGGTTGTCAAGGTTGAGGGCGTACCCAAATATTTTGGTGTACCGGGTATCAAACATGGCAATAAAGCTATTCAAATCAGCAAGATCTGCGATAATAGGGGGCAGTAGTGAGTGATATGCCGGAAGACAATCAAACATCACTTGATAAGAAAAACCTCGATTTCATCCTCGACATTCCCCTGCAGGTTACCGTCGAACTTGGGAGAACCAAGCTGCTGGTCAAAGATATTTTACAGCTTAACCAGGGTGCGGTTGTTGAATTAACCAAGCTTGCAGGTGAACCACTGGATATTTTTGTCAACTCCAAGCTGGTGGCCCGCGGAGAAGCGGTTGTCGTCAACGAAAAGTTCGGCGTCCGTCTGGTCGATATCGTTACCCCCAACGAGCGGGTGGAGAAAATTCTTTGAAAGGTGCGGCCTCCGCACTTCTCCTCTTCCTGCCTTCCATTGCAACCGCTGCTGACAGCAGCGGGCATGAGTTCAGTTTTCTGGCAAGTTTTCTTCAGATGATCGCAGCGCTGGCGCTTGTTGTCGGGCTTATCCTTATTACCTGGTACTTCTCAGGCAAGCTGATGAAGGGACTCCCGCTCGGGCAGCAGATGGTTTCAAAGCATATCCGTCTCGTGGAAACCCGTTACTTTGGACCGAAGAAAGCTCTATTACTGGTTGAAGTGGGTGGAGAATACCTCTTGCTGTCAAGCAGTGACGCGGGCCTGACATTGATCAAGCAGATTGATATGTTGGAAGACATTGAAATAATAGAAGAAAAGCCCGAACAAAGCAGCTTTGCTACGCTATTAGGACGTTTGAGACAAACATCATGACACACTGTGGCCAATCTAAACGTATCTTGATCCTCAGCTTGACTGCGGTGCTGTTGCTGGCCGGTGCCGTCGTGTGCGCCGAACCGCTGCCGTTTCCATCACTGAATATCGGGGTGGGTTCTGCCACCAAGCCAAATGATGTCGCGGTCACGGTGCAGATTTTCCTGCTGTTGACAATCATGTCGCTCGCTCCCGGTCTGCTGATTATGACCACATCATTTACTCGCATCTCGGTCGTGCTCTCATTTCTGCGAACCGCTATGGGTACCCAGGCGGCACCTTCCAACCAGATTATTCTGTCGTTATCAATGTTTCTGACATTCTTCATTATGACGCCGGTCTGGCAGCAGATCAACAAGGATGCCTACCAACCCTGGAAAGCACAACAGATAAGTCAGGAACAAGCGATGGAGCGGGCAGTAAAACCGGTACGCACGTTCATGTTGTCGCAAACACGTGAAAAAGATCTGGCGCTGTTTGTGAGCCTTTCGAAGTTGCAACGACCGAAGAATGCTGCCGATATCCCGACCCTGACGATCATTCCTGCCTTCATGATCTCAGAACTGCGCACTGCGTTTCAAATCGGCTTTCTCATCTATATTCCATTTATCGTCGTTGATATGGTGGTTGCCTCAGTACTGATGTCGATGGGTATGATGATGCTGCCGCCGGTCATGATATCGCTGCCGTTCAAAATACTGCTCTTTGTTCTGGTCGACGGTTGGGGACTTGTTATCGGTTCGCTCGTGAAAAGTTTTGGTTAGGTGATACACTAAATGACCCCCGAATTAGTCGTACAACTTGCCCGGCGCAGTTTTGAAGCAACCCTTCTGCTTGCCGCCCCCCTGCTGATCGCCAGCCTGATTATCGGACTGTTGATCAGTGTCTTTCAGGCTGTCACCTCAATCAATGAAGCGACCCTGGCCTTTGCCCCGAAAATTATTGCAGTCATGGTTGCCATGATCATCTTCTTCCCCTGGATGATGAGCTATATGAGTGATTTTACCCGGGAAATTTATTCATTCATTGCAATAATGAGGCGTTAGCCTCACATGTTCCCGCTCCTCCCCTTTCCATCCCCCCGCGAAGTCATTTTTTTTATGCTGGTGTTAAGTCGCGTTGCTGGAATATTTGCCGCATTGCCCGTATTTGGCGGCCGCCGCTTGCCGTTACGCATCAAGGCCGTAACCGTACTCATGATTACGCTGGTCTGTTTTCCAACGCTTTCTGTCACACTGCCAGAGCTCCCGACTGATGCATTCAGTCTTGCACTGCTGGCGTTCAGTGAAGTCATGGTCGGTCTGACACTGGCATTCATAACCCAGATTATTTTCGCTGCTGTTGAATTCAGCGGTCAGATCATTGGTATGCAGATGGGCTTGACCATTTCCTCTATCCTCGACCCTTCACAGGGTACGCAAACGCAAATAATGTCGGTTGTCCAGACCTTATTTGCCACGCTGTTATTTCTGTCTCTCAATATCCACCATCTTTTTATCCGGGCAATAATGGACAGCTTCAAAGTCATCCCGCTGGGTGGGTGGCATCTGAACGGTGAATTAATCCACTTTCTGGTCATGCGGACTGCTGATATTTTTATCATCGGCATCCGTCTGGCCGCTCCGGTAATGGTGGCACTGCTGCTGACGACGGTTGCGCTCGGAATCATGGCCCGTGCGTTTCCCCAGATGAACATCTTCATGATCAGTATGCCGCTTAACATCGGGCTGGGGTTAACTATCATGGGACTGACGCTGACAATTTTCTTTCATGTCCTCGAAGTTTCCTTCAGCCATCTTTCCGCCCAGATAAGCGCACTCTTCAGGCTTATGGCAAAGGGGGGATGACCTACGGCTGAAGATTCCGACAAACACTCGAAAACGGAACAACCTACCGGTAAACGCCTGGAGAAATCCCGGGAGGACGGCCCACCGCCGATGAGTCAGATGCTGACGTCTTCTCTTACCCTGCTCACGGGTATCGTCAGCCTGTATATTTTCGGAAGTTTCATGATGGATGGTCTTAAGGAGAGTACGGTCAAGATTCTGTCAACCATGGCCAGTTTTCAGATGACCGAAGCCAACCTGTATGCACTGCTTCTCAAGCTGTGTGGCACAATCGTACTTTTACTTGCTCCCCTGGTTGTGACCATTATAGCGACCGCAATGCTTTCAAGTCTGGTTCAGGACAATGGCAGGCTCGAATTCAGATCATCACGGCTTAAGGTCGATTTCAAAAAACTTAATCCATTGAGTGGCTTTAAGCGTCTCTTTAATAAAGATGCTGCAGTGGAAATGCTGAAATCACTTCTCAAGCTGGCTGTTGTCGGCTGGATTGCCTACGGAGTGATAAAGGATGAAATGCAGAATATCACCTTTCTGGCTGAGGCGGATATTCAGACAATTTTCGATTTTGTCGGCCACATCGCATTCAAAATTGTCACCCATACCTGTGGTATCCTGATCGTCCTTGGCCTGATAGATATGCTCTATGTCAAGTGGCGCTACATCGAAAATCTTAAAATGACCAAGCAGGAAGTAAAGGACGAACACAAAGAGTCGGACGGCAACCCGGAGGTTAAGGGAAAGATCAAAAAGTTGCAGTTTCAGGCTGCCCGCCGCCGCATGACTAAAATAATTCCGTTGGCAGACGTTGTCATTACCAACCCGACCCACTTTGCTGTTGCTCTCAAATATGAACGGGATAAAATGGTCGCACCGGTTGTCCTTGCCAAAGGGATGGACATCATGGCGGAAGCGATCAAGAAAATCGCCCGGGAACACAGTATCACCCTGGTTGAAAACCGCTTTCTGGCCCGTGAACTGTACGATCAGGTCAAGGAAAACGAACCGATACCGGAGACTCTGTATGCGGCTGTTGCAGAAGTATTGGCGTATGTCTACAAATTGAAAGGTAAGGTTTAATGAGCTGTATGACACAACCAAGGAGCAGTGTAATGAAACGGTTGGTATCACTGTTATTGTCCGTCCAGATGCTGGTTACGATCGGTGCCTGCGGAAAAAATGATGTGAAAAATAATCCTGAGCAGGTTTCCAAGCCGCCGATTTCCGTCGAAACCTCTGCTGCCGCTGCGTCACGTGTAGTGGACGGTATTGAAGTTACCGGAAGCCTGGAACCGAAGTTTTCAGTTGATGTGAAGACTCAGATTCCCGGGTTGGTGAAGCAGGTTATGGTGTCGGAATGGGTTCATGTAAAGAAGGGACAGCCGCTGATCCGCATCGATGTTGCCGAAACAGAAGCACAGGTCAAACGGGCGGAGGCGGGCATCGTTTCCGCCAAAGCGAATCTTGCTCAAACGCAGGTGGCCGCACATCGTGCCGACCGTGAATTTGCCCGGATTATCAAGTTGCAAGAGTCCGGACTGGCTACCAGGCAGGCTGTTGACGATGCCCGCAGTGAAGCTGAAGCTGCCAGGGCAAGGATTGGTGTTGCTGCTGCACAGATTAACGTGAGCGAAGAAGAGTTCCGTCAGGGGCTTGCACGTAAGGCAAAGGGTCTTGTTGTCGCACCCATTGACGGCATTGTTGCCCTGCGTGATGTGAATGTCGGCGATCTGGCCAGTGATGCAGCCGCGGGGAGGCCGATTTTCCGGATCGTTGACAACAGCGTGCTGAATCTGACGGTGACCGTTGCGTCTGCGGATTCTGCACGGGTCAAAGTCGGACAGCCACTGGAGTTTAGCGTGGATTCGCTGCCTGGTCGCATCTTTACGGGTAAAATAAAATACATAAATCCGGAGCTTTCTCCGGCTGACCGCTCATTGAAGGTCATTGCCGAAGTCCGCAATGTCCCGGAAATACTTAAAGGGGGACTCTTTGCCAAAGGGCGCATCGTTGCCGGAATCCGGGAACACGTTCTGCAGGTACCGCGCAGTGCGATAAACGGTTTTGATATACAGGCAAAAAAAGGGAGCATCTTTGTTATAGAAAACAGTCTCGTACACACCCGTCAGATCCAGAGCGGCACAGTATCCGGTGATATGATCGAAATTGCTTCAGGCCTGAAACAGGGAGAACAGTATGTCGTCAGAGGGGGATTCAACCTGAAAGAAGGCGACAAAGTTGCCGTCACCACAGCGAAATGACCGTATGAGGAACTTATGATTCTCTCCAACACCTCTATTAAACGCCCGATCTTTGCAACGGTTATGATTCTGGCTCTCGTAATTCTCGGTATTTTTTCCTATCGGCGTCTGTCTGTCGAAATGTTCCCCAATGTCGAGTTCCCGATTATTTCAGTTGTCACCACGTTCGCGGGTGCTTCTCCTGAAACTGTTGAGCGGGAAGTATCCAAGCGCATCGAGGAGTCGGTCAACCAAATCGCCGGAGTGAAACATGTCTTTTCTACCTCCCGTGAGGGGGTGTCTACGGTTGTTATCCAGTTCAGGCTGGAGGAAAAGGTTAACGACGCTGCACAGGAGGTTCGGGCAAAGATCTCTTCCATTCGTGGAACAATGCCCACTGCCATTGATGAGCCAATTATCCAGAAACTGGACTTTAATGCCGCACCGATTGCCGCTTTGGCAGTTGAATCGACAATCATGTCTCCCCGAGAGCTGACAACTCTTGTTGAGAAGAAGGTAAAAAAACGATTCGAGAGTGTTGCCGGCGTCGGTAAAGTTGATATGGTCGGAGGTCAGAAGCGTGAAGTAACGATTGATCTTGATCCCACGCGATTGGATGCACTTTTGTTGGGAGTGAACGACATTGTAGCCGGTATCCGCTCCGAAAATACCAATACACCGCTCGGGCGGATAACCAGAGGAAATGCGGAATATCCGCTCCGAATAGAGGGAAAACCTGACCGGGTTGACCAGTACCGTCTGATGACCGTAGCCCAGAGGAACGGCCGCCCGATCACTCTTGGCGAGGTGGCACAGGTAAATGACGGCATTGAGGAAAAACGCAGGACAGCGCTGGTAAACGGCAGACCGGCCATCGGCCTCGATATTTACAAACAGTCAGGCGGGAATCAGGTCGAGCTGGTTGACACGGTCAAGAAGGTTATGGCCAAAGTTCAGAAAGAACTGCCGCCCGGGGTAACGCTGTCACTTGTGCGTGACGGCTCGATCATGACCCGTGAATCACTGGCAGATGTGAAGGAAACCCTGCTGATCGGCGGCATTCTGACGGTGCTGATTGTCTTCTGCTTCATCAACTCCTGGAGATCGACGGTGATCACCGGCATTACCCTGCCGATTTCGGTCATCTCCTCGTTCATCATCATGAATGCCCTCGGTATGACGCTTAATGTCATGACTCTGATGGCCCTCTCTCTTGCCATAGGTATGCTGATCGACGACGCTATTGTCGTGCGGGAAAATATTGTTCGGCACCTGGAGATGGGCAAGGATCACATGGAGGCGGCCCGATTCGGTACATCAGAGATCGGACTGGCGGTGTTCGCCACCTCAATGTCGATCATTGCCGTATTTATACCGGTGGCGTTTATGAAAGGGATCGTCGGGCGCTTCTTCTACCAGTTCGGCATCAGTGTCGCCTTTGCCGTGTTGGTGTCACTGTTCGTTTCCTTCACGCTTGATCCGATGCTCTCCTCCCGCTGGCATGATCCCTCGATTCATATGCAGGGAAAGCGCAAGGGGGTCGCCCGGTATTTGGAGCTGTTCAACTCCTGGTTTGACAGAAGTGCTGATAAATACCGTGGTGCCATCGCCTGGGCACTGGACCACCGCAAAAGTGTCATGGTACTGGCAGGTGCCGCCTTTACCGCCGGAATCATTATTTTTGGCAGCCTGGAGTCATCGTTTATGGCGCCTGAAGACAAGGGGGAGTATCAGATCTCATTCAAAACGGCGCCGGACGCTTCAATTGCAGAAACAGAGAACCGCTTGAACGCCGTTCTTGCCGCGGTGAAAGTCGCGCCTGAGGTTGATCATACCTATGCAACGATTGGTGCGGGGGATAGCGGCACGGTGCGGGATGGATTGCTGTATGTGAAGCTCAAGGAGCGGCATTTACGTTCAAAGAACCAATTTCTGCTGCAGCGGGAAGTACGGGAGCGGTTGCAGAAAATTGCCGGAATTACCTTCTCCATTGAAGAGGTCGGACAAATTGGCGGATCCCAAAAACCGCTCAATATCAATCTCAAGGGTGATGACCTCGTTGTCCTCAAGCAGATCGGCATTCGCTTGAAAGATGAACTCTACAAAGTTCGCGGAATCGTTGATCTGTCCATGACTCTGGAAAATGATATTCCCGAATACCGCATGCGGGTGGACCGGGATAGAGCGCTCTCTGCCGGCGTTACCACCAGCGACATCGTCGGTGCCGTCGGCCGCCTGGTTGGTGGCGAGGATATTTCCACGTTTGAAGATGAGGATGGCGATGCGGTTAATCTGCGTGTTCGCCTCCCTGCTCATCTGCGACAGAATGCTGCACAGGTGCTGGATCTAAAGGTGTCCGTTCCCGACGGCAGCGGTGGTGTCAAATTAATACCCCTATCCAGTCTGACAAGTACCGTGGTGGCTGCCTCACCAACGGAGATAAACCGCCGCGACCTTGCCCGCCAGGTGACGGTCAGTGCCAATCTCGACCGTCTGCCGATCGGCACGGCCGCCAAGTACGTTGAGGCGGCTTCCCGGCGGATCAACATGCCGCCGGGCTATTCAATCAACCTGTCGGGGGAGGCCGAAGATATGGCGGAATCATTCGGCTACATGGGCGAGTCGCTACTGCTGGCGGTACTCTTTGTGTACCTGATTCTCGCCGCCCAGTTTGAATCACTCTTCGAGCCGCTTGCCATCATGCTTTCCCTGCCGCTCTCCATCGTCGGCATGGCCGGCATGCTCAAACTGACCGGCGACACGATCAACATCATGTCGCTGATCGGTCTGATCATGCTGATGGGGCTGGTGACCAAGAATGCCATTCTGTTGGTTGATTATGCCAAGGTACTGCAGCGCCGGGATGGCATGAGGCGTCGTGAAGCGGTCATTCTCGCCGGTCGCACCCGTCTCCGTCCGATCATTATGACAACACTGGCAATGATATTCGGCATGATGCCGCTTTTTCTGGCGCTCGGTGCCGGAGCTGAAGGGCGTGCACCGATGGCCCGTGCTGTGGTGGGTGGTTTGTTGACATCGACCATGCTTACGTTGCTGGTGGTGCCGGTCATGTACACACTGATGGATGATCTGGGAAGCTGGATGAAACGCAGATGGAAAGGAAATAATGCCTGAAGCTCCCGCAATCTTCTTTGATTCGTTCGTCAGTGGGCATTACTCCTCTTCATGGCGATTTGACGGGTATGTTATGACTGTCGCCGCCTCCTGCCATGGAGAAGTTCCCGGTGTTTTGAAGCAGGTTGAGCAGGCCGCTGCTGATGGTCTCTATGCGGCGGGGTTCGTTGCCTATGAAGCGGCCCCAGTACTGAACCCTGATTTGCCATCTGTTCCGCATCTCGAAGGGCTGCCGCTGGTCTGGTTCGCACTCTTTCGTGAACGGAGTACGATTACCTCCGAAAGGGGGCATCTCGCGACGTCGCCTGAAATCACCCTGGAAGCGTCGAGAAACATTGATCAGTACAGTGCAGATGTCGCGCGAATCCGCAGGTACATTGCCGCCGGTGATTGTTATCAGGTAAATCATACTTTTTCACTGCAGGAAACTTTCACCGGAAATGACCACGAGCTCTATACCCACATCGCATTAGCGCAGCAATCGCCGTTTTGTGCGTACCTGGATATCGGCCGTTTCGCCATTCTTTCCGCATCACCGGAATTGTTCTTTTCCCTGAAAAACGGTTGTATCAGCACCCGTCCAATGAAGGGAACCGCCCGTCGCGGGCGCTGGGCCGGCGAAGACATCGATGCCATTGAACGGATGCGTAACAATGGCAAGGAGAGAGCGGAAAACCTGATGATCGTTGATCTGTTGCGCAACGATCTCGGCATTGTGGCGGAAACCGGCTCCGTATCAGTGGATGCGCTGTTTGAAATAGAAACCTATCCCACCGTGCATCAGATGACCTCCTCTGTTTCGGCACACCTCCAATCAGGTACGTGTTTGACGGATATTTTTCGAGCCCTTTTCCCCTGCGGTTCGGTAACCGGAGCCCCTAAACGGCGCAGTATGGAAATCATCGCCGAAATTGAAGGGAACCCTCGTGGTGTATATTGCGGGGCGATTGGCTGTGTTGCTCCCGGTGGGGAGGCTGTCTTTTCAGTTGCAATTCGCACGCTTCTTCTTGACAGGCAGAACAGCCTGCTGACAATGGGTGTCGGGAGTGCTGTTACATGGGATTCAGAAGCACCTTCGGAATATGACGAATATTTGAGCAAGGGAGCGTTTGTCAATCAGCAGGGGCATGATTTCCGCCTGATAGAGTCGTTACGGCTGGAGGAGAGCGGAGCCTACACGTTACTGGATCGTCACCTGGCACGATTAAAGGCCTCTGCTGAGTACTTCGGGTTTGCGTGGGACGCGGAAAAAATACGGCAGACGCTTTCAAACCATGCTGCGCAGACAAACAAACCGTGTAAGGTACGCCTTCTCCTGGGTGCTGACGGTTCTGTAGAATCTGACTCTGAAACGTTGATAGAAACATCTCGTGTACTGCGCGTAGGTATCAGTTGCATTCGGATTAATTCAACCGACAGCTTTCGCTATCACAAGACATCCTGCAGAGAAATATTCAACGAAGCGAGAGCGTCATGTCCCGACTGTGACGAGGTAATACTGCTCAACGAACATGGTCAGTTAACCGAAGGGAGCTATCATTCACTGGTGGTGAAGCTGGATGGCCGCCTTGTGACCCCCGCGCTGGCGTGCGGCCTGCTGCCGGGTGTCCTGCGTGAAGAGCTGCTTGAAAAGGGAACAATTGCGGAACGGATTCTCTACCCCGCCGACCTGAAGAGGGCTGCTGAAGTGTGGCTGATTAATTCGGTGCGCGGCTGGCGCCCGTGTGTGGTTATTTGAAAGGAGATGTGCGGCAATGAACTATGTTTGGGTGGTTCTGTTGATATGTATTCCGGTAGTTTGCAGTGCTGAGACGAAGGTCTTGACGCTGGATCAGGCAATTGCCGTTGCCATGGACAAAAACCGCGACATAGAAAAAGCCCGGGAATACGGGCAGTATGTCCAGGGTAAATATATGGAGGAACGGGCTGCCGCGCTGCCGCAGCTATCGCTTAATGCTGCCGCCCAGTTTTCAAAGGATGGCAGCCAGGGCGTCACCGGAATTCCTGCCCAGCGCCAGTTTGGTCGTGCCGTTGACCTGACGCTCACTCAGCCGCTCTATACCTGGGGCAAATTGAATGCTGCCATCCGTGCCGCCGAAGTTGGACTGAAAACAGCCGACGAACAGTTGCGTCTGTACCGTCAGGCCGCGTATCGTGACGTTGTCACCGCCTATCACGATGTCCTGCTGGCGCGGGAACTGAGCCGCCTGGCACAGGAAAACCGCTCACAAAAGCAGCGTCATCTTGACGAGGCCTCCCGGAAATTCGATGCCGGCGTTGCGACTGATTATGACATACTTGCTGCCAGGGTGACATTGGAAAACACTCTGCCGGAAGTCATCCGCTCCGAAAACAGCGTGCGACTGGCCCGTGAAAAGCTTCGGTTTCTGCTTGCCATGGGGGCTGACGAGGTCGACGTGACCGGATCTCCTGAAGCTCCGGCAAGCCTTACGCTTCCTGCAACCACATATGACGAAGCGCTGAAAATTGCCGTTAAGCGCCGCCCGGAGCTGTCAGACCTGCGGTTGCGCCTCGGAATTTATAATGAGCTGGTTACCATCGCCACTGCAGAGAACAAACCGCGCCTCGACCTGAAAGGCGGTGTTGGCTGGCATTGGGCTAACCTCAATGATCCCGGGCCGGTTCGTGATGCTGAGGGGGCTGCCTGGAATGTCGGTTTCTACGCAACATTTCCCTTCTTTGACGGCCTCCGTACCAGTGGCAGAGTAACTCAGGCGAAGAGTGATTTGAGGACAAAGCAGGTCGAAGAAGCCAAGCTGATTGATTCTATCGCACTTGAGGTCCGGCAGGCTGATTTTTCGTACCATGAGGCGGCCGAAATTGTTGCCGCACTTGCCGGCACCGTTACGCAGGCAGAGCGACTTGTCCTGATGGCGGAAAAAGGCTATGAATTCGGCGTGAAAATCAGACTGGAAGTTGATGACGCACAATTGAATCTGCTCCAGGCCAGAAGCAACCTGGCAAAGGCGCAGCGTGACTTCTCTGTGGCGCAGGTTACCTATCTGTGGGCGATGGGTGTTGCGGGGGAGTCAGGCAGTAATTGAATCAACAGTGTACACCGTCCTTAAAAACACCCTGCTGCAGATATATCCTGCCGATGAAAAGATTCAGTCAAATTTTGAAAAGTCCGGTTTTCTTCGCTCCATGAAGGCCTGCAACGCTTCCCGCGCCTCGGGAGAGGTGAGCCGTTCAAGGAAACAGCTGATTTCAAGCGGGTCGTTTCCTGAAGGTGCGAGGTATTTCCCCGTTTGAGAAGTGATTTGGTCAGCCGGACCGCTGCCGCAGGTTGTGCCGCCAGCTGCATGGCTTTGCTGCGGGCTGTCCGGAGGAGATCTTCCGGCGGCACGACTGCGGTAACTATTCCCAACTGTTCGGCACGTGCCGCAGAGAAAGATTCGCCGAGCAGCAGCAGTTCCGAAGCGCGCTGGTGTCCCACCAGTTGCGGCAACAGCAGCGTCGAGCCGGCTTCCGGGCACAAACCGAGGCTGACAAACGGCATCTGGAAGGTCGCGGTGGCAGCCGCATACACGAGATCGCAATGGAGTAGCAGCGTCGTCCCGACACCGACGGCAGCACCGCTGACGGCGGCAATTATCGGAGTCTCTGCCCCGATGATGGCGTGCATAAAACGGAGCACCGGGCTATCCGGGCCGGTTGGTGGAAAGTTGACAAAGTCGGCGATGTCGTTACCGCTGGTGAAACTGTCGTCACAGCCGGTGAGTAGAACAGCACGTATGGCGGGTTCATGGTCGGCCCGCTGCAGTGCCTCTGCCAGAATGCCGTACATTGCGGTATTAAGGGCATTCTTTTTCCCGGGGCGATTGATCCGTATTGTCAGGATACTGTCCTCAAGCTCTGTTAGAACCAGATCAGCGCTATTCATGTTTTACTCTCCCATGGAACGTATGCATTCCGGTACCGCTACCGCGACTTTCCTGGTGTTATCGAAACAGACCATGGTTGTAGATGCGGTGGCATAGGTTTTATCCGCTCCGTCATGAAGGTGGTAGCTGAGATCAAAGCTGGTTGTGCCGATTCTGGTTACGGTCACGGAAACTATCAATTCGTCATCAAGCAGGATCGGCAGTTTGTAATCACATTCGGACCGGGCAACCAGCGTAAAAATATTTTTCTTCGTCAGATCGTTAAAAAAACCTTTGAACAGCTTGAGCCGGGCAGTCTCGAGATAACTGAAATAGACGACGCTGTTCACGTGACCATACAGGTCAAGATCGGAAAAACGCAGTTCAATAGGAGTGGAGAATGTTTGAGCCATGATGATTGAACTCCTTGGATATTAGTTGCCGAGCATCCCTCTCTTCAATGATTCATCAGCAGGTTTCTCGCCAAGATAGATGGCGAGAACTCCCTTCGCGAGTCTGGCGGATGCAACCGTTCCGAGTGTCTTTCCATTGTGGCTCACGGTGACACTGCCGCCGGCCGAAAGAGTTAAGTCGACGACATCACCACGATTGAAATCTGCGCTGAAGAGAGAAAGGAACTTTTTCACCTCAGGCGCAGCGGACAAGTCGGGCGAGTTATTGGTAAAGCCGTCACTGAAGGCCTCAAGTATCTTTTCTTTTTCCACTTTCGAGTGGAGAAAATTCATCCGGATCAATTTGTCACCACTGTCACCAAACGCCTCAGAGGCGTTAACAAAGCGTTTGGCCGCATAGAGCGAGCCGATGTACACCTTGATAAAAAACTTCTTACGTATGCCGTAACCGTTCAACTTCAGCTGCTGACCATGTACCGTGACTACCTGATCCAGTTGTACGCCTGCTACTTCCAGGGCGAGTGAGTGACCGGATGTCAGGAAAATTAAAAGAAGTGCCGCACATACATTTTTCATAGAGTTCCCTTTCTGTTTGGACATCAGCCGATTTCACGTCCGGCGGCAAATCCCTGGTGGACGGCATCAAACACCATGGCTGGCCGAAGTGCGTCCCCGGTGACACGGTATGGAATACCGTGTGCAGCGACAATCTCCTGAAGCGGATTGTAGGCACGGGTGCCGACTGCAAGCACCACTGAATCGGCCGGAATATGCTCCTGCCGGCCATTACACTCAATCGTGACGCTATCCGCCGTAATCCCGCAAACCGTTGCTGCTGAACGGCTCTTGACACCAAACCGTTCCACATCCTGCATCATGCCCCAGCGGGTGCTTTTACCGAAGTTTGTGCCCAGTTCCTTCAGCATTTCAATGACGGTGACTTCCTTGCTGCCCCGTGTCGCCAAATCGTGCAGCACCTCCGCCGATTCGGCACCGTGCACGAGCAGGAATTTAAGCGCTTCACCGGACAGGGTACCTTTCTCAGCCAACAGCAGTGCCGTTTCAATTCCTACCGCTCCTCCACCGATGATGACGACCCGCCGACCGGTTGGTACTCTTTCCGTCAGTACATCCCACGCCTGAACAACATGGGGCAGATCGACACCGGGAATGGGTGGGGTGACCGGTTGGCCACCGGTGGCAAGGATAACCGCATCCGGTAGGTCACCGGTGAGTGTGGAATCGCTGACAGTAGAGTTGAGTACCACCGTTACGCCGGCTCGTTCAACCTGCCGCCGCAGATCCGCAGCGAGTTCAAGGAACTCCTCCCGGCCGGGAGGTGCGCCGGCAAGCAGCAGTTGGCCGCCAAGATGACTACCGGATTCGTGGAGAGTGACGCGGTGTCCGCGTTCCGCCGCAGCGGCCGCCGCACTCATTCCGGCGGCGCCGCCGCCGACAACGGTAATATTCAGCGGGGTGTCCGTCCTGCCGATGGCCCGTGATCGTTCATAGCCGGCCCGCGGGTTACAGAGGCATTCCACCGCTTTCATCTTGAACAGGTTGTCGAAACATCCCTGCCCGCAGGCAACACAGTGGACGATGTCAGCTTCGTGGCCGCTCCGGGCTTTTTCCGGGAAAAACGGGTCGGCAATCAGCGCCCGTCCGACCGCCACCATGTCGCAGCAGCCGTTGGAGATCATGCTTCGGGCAAGGTCCGGGTCGTTGATGCGGTGGCTGGCGATCACCGGAATGGTGACACGTTCCTTTATACCGCGCGCCAGGTAGCCGAAGACGCCACGGGGAACTTCGGTGACGATCTGGGGTACCTGGGCTTCATGCCAGCCGACGTTGATGCAGAGCGCATCCACTCCGGCGTGCTCCAGCCGGACAGCATATTCCTGCAAATCTGCACGACTGGAGCCCCCCTTCATGAATTCATTGCCGTTCATCCGCACCAGAAGCGGGAACTCCGTGCCAACGACCGAACGTACCGCGGCAATAACTTCCAGGCCAAACCTGCAGCGGCCATCAAAGTCGCCGCCGTAACGATCCTCCCTCTTGTTGGTGAGCGGCGACAGAAATTCACTGATCAAATACCCGGTTCCGGAGAGGATTTCCACGGCATCGAATCCTGCCTCTCTGATCCGTCGTGCCGCCTGGGCGAAGCGGCTGATAATCTCTTCAATTTCCGGGATAGTCAGTTCATGGGGCGTTTCGCGGGTCAGTCGTGACGGGATGGGAGAGGGGGCCACCGGCTGTTTTCCGCCGGTAAGCATGGTGTGATTGTAGCGCCCGGCATGGTTCAACTGCACGGAGGAGCGGGCGCCGTTGTCGCGGATGGCTGCTGCCAGACGTGCCAGGCCGGGAATATAGGCATCTTTATGAGCACCTATGTTGCCGGGGTTGCCGGAGAGCTCATCAACCGTGGCATAGCCGACGGTGATCATGCCGGCTCCGCCACGGGCCCGTTCAACGTAGAAATCCACCAGGCGGTCGCTGATCCCGTAATTTCCTGCCATATTAAGGTGCATTGCCGGCATGAAAATACGGTTTTTAACGTCCATGCGGTTGATGGTAATCGGTTCAAAAAGCGGGTCGCTCATTGCTTCTCCCCTCTAGTGCGCGACGTCCTCATATAACGAGGCGACCTGATCAAAGAGCCCCATCTGCTCGAGAGATGCTCTCAGCAGGGTGGGGTTTTCCAGAAAATCCAGCATGAACACAATTTCGGAAATTTTCATATACAGTATGAACGGCTCGGTTATTCTTCCTTTAAAGAGTTGATCAATAATAGTATTCATGGCCAGTCCCCTGAGGGGAAGCAGCTGCACCACCCGTACAAGGAGCGTCCTGACGTAGAAAAGGACCGCTTCGTCCAGATCATCGACGTACTGGCGGTGTCCCGGCATGATCCGGCAGCCGCGCAACCGGGTAAGGTTGAGCAGGGTGCTGCAGTACACGTCATAATTTTTGAACCGCCCTGAAAAGCTGTCCAAGTCGATATCCAGAAGCGGTACCTGGAAAATATTTCTGAGGAGGACATCGCCCGTTATCGCCGTATCCCCGACCAGATAGACCAGATCACTCTGGGAGTGCCCCGGACAGGGAAGATAACTGATGCCAAGTTCTGCCGGAACATCAGATTCCTCAATAATCCTGAAGCGTTCCGGAGCTTCGGGGAAGATCTTGTTCTTTCTGAACGATTCCCTCACGTTCATCGTAAAGTCATTGTCAAAGCCGAATCCATTCAGGAGTCTGCCCATCTGCTCCATCCGTTCACTATGGTGTTGAAGCTTAATTGCGTCCCGGCGTGAGATGAAAACTTCGGCATCGCTCCGCTGAAGAATATAATTGGCCAGACCGTAATGGTCGATGTGACAATGGGTGATAAACACGTATTTGAGGCGCTTGAGATCCACATTCTCGTGCAGGCAGGCCTCACCTTCCGGCGTCGGTGGTCCGGTATCAAACATGACGGGGGTGCCGTTGAGTTCGGTGCTGTAGAAGTGGACTTCCCCCACGATGTAGGGCGTCTGTACGGTGTGCTGGTTCATGTAACTCCTGGGAGTGCAATCATCAAAAAAATAATTGAAACAGAGAGTCACGGAGCAACGGAGCACTCTTTTAAAAATCTCCGCTGCTTCGTCATCTCAGAACTCCCGCTTCTGATCTTAAAAAATATACCTGTCTGCCTCAAGAGAGGCTGCTGCAAGCTGGCGTTTCGCCGTGAGTAGTCCGGTCGCATCGTACTTGGTAAACCTGCGGATGCCTGCCAGCAGCATTGTCAGGGTATCCCCCTCAGCGATGAAATAGGCGGCACGCCGGGCGGCAGATGCAGATTTTTCCGAGCTGTTGAAGGTGAACACCTTTACGGCGGCGTTGACGGAGGCTTTTTTCCCTTCGCTCAATTTCGGCAGGATCTTCTCTGCGCGCAGCACGATACTTTCAATAGCAAAGATGTTGATGGCCAGGTCGGCAACGGCGATCAGAATCTCCTGCTCATCCTTGATTTTATCCATAAACTTCTGTACAGCACTGCCGGCCAGCACAAGGAAGGCCTGTTTGAGACTGGCGATAAGCGCTTTCTCTGCTGCAAACGGTATCGAGTCGTCCAGCTCTTCAAATGAAGGTGACATCAGTGATTCAAACGCCTTCATCGCCTCTTTCTGCAGAGGGATCTCCCCCTTCAGGGCGCGGCGGAGGATAATGCCGGGAATCAACAGCCGGTTGATCTCGTTGGTCCCTTCCCAGATCCGGTTGATACGTTCGTCGCGATAGTACCCTTCAGCGGCGTATTCCTGAATGAAGCCGTAGCCGCCATGAATCTGGACAACACCGTCGGCAACGTCAGCAAGCATCTCACTGCAGAGGACTTTGACGATGGCGCACTCGACGGAATATTCCTCAATTCCCTGCTGGTACGTCTCATAATAGTCCGCCGTTCCTTTGGGCAGAGTGGCCAGGCGGTGGTCGATCAGCCCGGCCAGGCGGTACACGACTGATTCCGAGGCAAAGACAGCGGCGCTCAGATCGGCAATTTTTTCCTGAATGGCTCCGAAGGTTCCGATGGTGACACCGAAAGCTTTCCGCTCGTTGGCATACCTGATACCGATGGTAAGCGCCGTCTTTGCCGCGCCTGTGGCGCCCGCCCCCAGTTTAAACCGTCCTACGTTGAGGACATTGAAGGCGATCTTGTGTCCTTTGCCAATCTCTCCAAGCAGGTTTTCCACCGGAACCTTGGCATCTTCGAGGATGATCTGGGTTGTAGAAGAGCCGCGCACGCCCATTTTATTTTCTTCCGGCCCGACGCTCAGTCCCTCCGTGGTTCGTTCGACCAGGAAACCGGTGAAGTGCTGTTTGTCAATCTTGGCAAAGATGGTGTATATATTTGCGATGCCGCCGTTGGTGATGAACTGCTTGGTGCCGTTGAGGATATAATACTTCCCGTCAGCAGAGAGGGTAGCGGTTGCCGCCGCACCGAGAGCGTCACTTCCGGAGCCGGGCTCGGTCAGGCAATAGGCGGCAATCCATTCTCCGGAAATGATCTTGTGCAGATAGCGCTCTTTCTGCTCTTTGGTACCGTAGTAGACCAGCGGCAGGGTACCGATACCGGTATGGGCGGAATAGGTGACGGAGAACGAACCTGCCTGGGAAAGTTTTTCTGCCGCCAGCATGCTGGTGGCTTTATCCAGTTCCAGACCGCCGTATTCCTCCGGCGCATCGATCATCAGCAGACCCAGTTCACCGCACTTTTTCATTAACTCAACGGTCAACGGCAGGTCGTGATGCTCTATCGCCTCACGGTGGGGAATCACTTCGTTCAGCACAAACTGCTCGGTGGTGTCGCCAATCTGGCGCTGTTCATCGCTGAAATCTTCCGGCGTAAAGATGTCGTTCTTATCTGCTGCGGTGATGAGATATTCGGCGCCTTTGAATAGTTTTGCGGACATGATGTCACCTCACATTATTTGATAAGTAGTGCAAAGCAATGTATGCGTATCCGGTATTACTTCTGACGGGGCGAAACATGAACCGGTGTGTGCTATACCTTTTCAAAAATACCTGCAGCACCCATACCGCCACCGATGCACATTGAGACCATCCCGTAGCGGGTATCCGTCCGCTGCATTTCCTGAAGAATACTGGCGGTCAGTTTTGCTCCGGAGCAGCCGAGCGGGTGACCGAGGGCGATTGCCCCGCCATTGACGTTGATCCGTGCCGGGTCGATACCCAGTTCCTTCACGCATGCCAGAGACTGGGCGGCAAACGCTTCGTTCAGTTCGATCAGGCCGATGTCGTCGAGCTTCAGGCCGGCCAGCTTCAGGGCGGCAGGAATTGCCGCAACCGGGCCGATCCCCATCAGTTCCGGCGGCACTCCCTTGACGGCAAAAGCGACGAAACGGGCCAATGGTTTTTTGCCAGTCTTTTTAAGATATTCCTCCGATACGACCAGCACCGCTGCGGCCCCATCGGTCATCTGGGATGCGTTGCCGGCGGTAACCGTTCCGTTCGCCTTGAATGCTGGTTTCAGCCTGGCAAGGCCGGCCGTGGTTGTGTCAGAACGTACACCGTCATCCGCGATGACCAGTTCGCTGCTTCGTTTCATCTTCCCGTTGACAAGGACACAGTTTTCAACTTCCACCGGAATGATTTCTTCGGTGAATTTCCCGGCAGTAATGGCGGCGGCGGCTTTGGCATGGCTGGCGGCGGCAAAAACATCCTGTTCTTCACGGCTGATGCCGTACTTCTCCGCAACCAGTTCTGCCGTGATACCCATTGATGCGAAGGACTCCGGCCAGCGTGCCATAAGCGACGGGTTGGCGCTGTATTTACTTCCGCCGATCGGAATCATGCTCATGCTCTCGGCTCCTCCGGCGATGATACAGTCGGCAAAGCCGGCCATGATCCGCTCTGCCGCCGATGCGATTGTCTGCAGACCGGATGAGCAGAATCGGTTCACCGTCTGAGCCGGGACTTCTACCGGTACACCCGCCTTCATCGCTGCGACACGGGCAAAGTTCATCCCCTGTTCCCCTTCGGGAAAGGCACAGCCGATGATGATGTCTTCGACATCGAGTGGGTCGATGCCGGTTCTGTCCAGCAATCCCCTAATGGCGGCCGCTGCGAGATCATCCGGGCGGACATCCTTCAGTTTTCCTTTTTTTGCCCGGCAGCCGGGGGTGCGGTAGGCGGCCAGAATATATGCGTTTTTCATCATGTCCTCCGTAAATAGATTGACTAACTAACCTGTTAATTGCGCAGCGGTTTTCCCTTTTTGAGCATGTGCTGGATGCGCTCCAGGGTCTTCTTCTGTCCGCAGAGCCGTACAAATGCCTCCCGTTCCAACTCCAGCAAATATTCTTCGGTGATCAGGGTACCGGTCGGGACATCTCCGCCGGTGATGACGTCGGCAACCATTCCGGCCAGGTACTGATCGTATTCGGAAATAAAGCCGCCCTGCTGCATATTCCAGAGTTGCGATTTGATGGAAGCCGCCACGCCGCGGCCGGGCGCCTTGAGGTTGGTCAGGGGGCGCCCGGGGCGGTAGGTGGCTGCAAGAGAGATCGCCTTCAGTTTTGCGTCATGGATGCGTGTGTCCATGTCCATGGCAATCGCATCACCCTGTCTCATGAAGCCCATGGGTATCAGCTCTGCTGCAGACATGCTGACTTTTGCCATGGCAATATTCATGTAATTCTTGAAGATGAACGGGGTGGCATCAATTTCGTATTCTTCCGCCAGTTTTATGGCGCGAATCGCCATTTCTTTGGTGCCGCCGCCGGCCGGGAGCAGGCCGACACCGAGTTCCACCAGCCCCATATAGGTCTCCGCATGGGGGATGATTGCATCGGAGTGGAGGCAGGTCTCGCAGCCGCCACCCATAACCAGTGCGTGGGGAGCGGCTACGACCGGGATTTTGGAATATTTGATCGCCATCATCGCCTTCTGAAATCCCTTTACCGTCATGTTTATCTCGTCGAAGGCCCCTTCGGCAATGGCCATTACCAGCAGCATCAAATTGGCACCGGCGGAGAACATCGGCCCTTCATTGGCAATCACCAGGCCGACACCCTCCTCTTCCGTTCGCTTGATCGCCTTGTGGATCATGGAGAGGATCTCGCCGCCAATGGCATTCATCTTGGTGTGAAATTCCAGGCAGAATACGCCGTCACCAAGATCGATCACGGATGCGCCACTGTTTTTCTCCAACACCGTATTATTTCTTTTAATGATGGAGAGGCTGATGTGTTCCGGTTTTTGCGGTACTTTCAGATATCTGCTGTCGGGAATGGCACAGTAGTGGGGGCGCCCGTTCTCGAAGGTATAAAATTGAGTGATTGTTTTGAGAAGAGGAGGAACCTGTATGCCGTCTTTCTCAGCCCGCTCCACAAAATAGGCAACGCCGATTGCGTCCAGCATCTCGAACGGGCCGAGTTCCCAGTTGAAACCCCATTTCATGGCGTTGTCGATATTGACGATGTCATCGGCGATTTCAGGAATGCGGTTAATGGTATAAATCAAAGTGTCGCGCAGGTTGGTCCAGGCAAACCGGGCCGCCTTGTCATCTCCGGTGATGACCGCTTTGAGACGCTTTGCTGGATCTTCGATGGCCTTGCTCGCCTCGATCGAAGCAAATGTGGGGCGCTGTGACGGGGCATAGTCTCCCGTGGTGTAGTCAAAATAGTAAAATTCCTGCCCCTTTTCCCCTTTGACCTTCTTGAAAAATCCTTGCTTACTCTTGTTGCCGAGAAGCCCTTTGGCTACCATGTCACCGACAAAATCCGGTAATCTGAAGATTTCGCGCTGTTCGTCATTGGGGAGCAGTTCGTAGGAATTTTGAGCCACGTGCCGGAGTGTGTCGATACCGACCAGATCGGCGGTGCGAAAGGCCGCACTTTTCGGGCGGGCGGTGGCAGGCCCGGCCACGGCATCAACCTCTTCTACGGTCATTCCGGTTTCCATCATGGTACGCACGCAGTTGCAAATGGCATAGACGCCGATGCGGTTGGCAATAAAGTTGGGGGTGTCCTTGGCGTAGACGATCCCCTTGCCGAGGCGCCTGGAGATAAATCCGGCCATAAAGGCGACTACCTCCGGATCGGTTGCAGTGCATGATACGATTTCGAGCAGGCGCATGTAGCGCGGCGGGTTGAAAAAATGGGTCACCAGGAAGTTCTTACGGACAGCTTCAGGGAGGCATTCCGCCATTTCGTTCACCGACAGGCCGCTGGTGTTGGTGGAGAGGATCGCTCCGTCCTTCAGGTTAGGCACGACTTTTTCTGTGAACAGCTGTTTTTTGATGGCCATATTTTCAATGACAACCTCAACAACCCAGTCACATTCCCTCAGTTTCTGCATGTCATCATCAAAGTTGCCGATCTCGATATGTGCCGCATACCCCGGCAGGAAGAACGGGGCCGGTTTCATCTTCAGCAGCCCGTCCCGCCCGGCGGCGGCAATTCGGTTGCGCACGCTGCTGTTATCGAGCGTGAGCCCCGCGGCGGCCTCGGCAGCATTCGGCTCCCTCGGTACGATATCGAGCAGCAGTACCTGTATTCCCGCATTGGCAAGGTGCGCGGCGATGGTCGCTCCCATCACTCCGGCCCCAAGGACTGCTACTTTATTGATCTGTTTCATAAGTCTCCTCCAAATGGTAAATGACGTTCCCCCCCCCTAGTTGCTGTGCTCTATGTAGAGGTCTTCAATTTTATGTTTATATTTTTCGTAGATGATTTTACGTCTGAGCTTTAACGTTGGCGTCAGTTCTCCTCCCGCAATTGAAAAATCATGGGCCAGCAGCACAAACTTCTTGATGGTTTCATAGGGAGCCAGCCGGCTGTTGATCTCCTTCAGTCGCTGTTCAAACAATCTCTGAACCGGTTCATGTATGACCAGATCTTCAAGTTCATAGTAGTGAATGTGCTTTTCTTTGGCAAATTCCAGTAATCGTTCCAGATTCGGGACTATCAGCGCGATCAGATACGGTTTGCGGTCACCATGTACAAAAGCCGAGGTGACATACTTGTCCATCTTCAGCTCGTTTTCGATCGGCTGAGGAGCGATGTTCTTGCCGCCTGCAGTGACAATCAACTCTTTTTTCCGATCGGTAATAAAGAGGAAGCCGTCCTCGATGTGGCCGATGTCACCGGTCTTGAACCAGCCGTCCTGGAATGACTCGGCAGTGGCGACCGGGTCGTTATAGTAACCGGCCATGACCTGCGGCCCCTTCACCAGAATTTCGCTGTCCTCAGCAATTTTGAATTGTGTCTGGTACAGAGCAACGCCGACGGATCCGAAGCGGATATGTTTAAAGTTGTTGAAGCTGAGGGCCGGACTTGTCTCGGTCAGCCCATACCCCTCAAAAATCGGGATACCGATGACCCAGAAAAACTCGTTGATCGTTTTATCCAGCGGTGCACCGCCAGAACAGAATAGTTTCATATTGCCGCCGAATCTGGCTCGTATCTTACTGAATACCAGACGGTCGGCAAGTTCGTATTTCAAGTTCAGCAGTGATGAGGGCTGTTTGAGTATATAGGTTGCGGCGACATATTTTTTGCCGACATCCACCGCCCAGTGGAACAGTGATCTTTTTATGGGCGACATCTGGTGGGCATTTTCAAAGATACGGTGATAAATTTTTTCAAACAACCGCGGCACGCTGATCATGACGGTCGGTCGGATCTCAAACATATTTTCCGGGACTTTTTCGATACTGTCTGCAAATGCCAGCAGGGCGCCGTTGCGGATGGTCATGTAATAACCGGCGGTTCTCTCAAGAATGTGGCTCAACGGGAGAAAGCTCAGCAGAGTGTCATCTTTGTCAATCGCCCCGCTCTGCTCCGTCAGGTACTGGGTGTTGGTAAGAATATTGTTATGTGTCAGCATGACTCCCTTGGGTACACCGGTTGTGCCGGAAGTATAGATAAGAGTCAAGAGGTCACCCGGTTCGATCCGGTCGATACCCGCCTCCAGCTCCTTCTTCTCATCATCGGTAATCGGCGAATCGATCTCGGAGAGCTGGTAGAAGGTTGTCACCGGCAATGACGGTTCACCCAGAAAACGTTCAAATGAAACGACCAGCTCAACGTGGGGGATTGATTCCCTGATCTTGAGCAGCTTTGTGTATTGAAACTTTCCGGATACAAACACGATCTTCGCTCCGGAATGATTGATCATGTATTCGATCTGCTCCGGAGTGTTGGTTGGGTAGATCGGGACGGTAACAGCGCCGGTAATGAGGATCCCCATGTCGGCGATAACCCAGCCGGCACGGTTTTCAGAGAGAATCGCAATCCGGTCCCCCGGCTTGACATGCATCTTGCCCAGACCCCTGGCGACCATCAGCACTCGCTCGTAATAGGCAGCGTAGGTTAGCGTGACAAAGACACCCTGCTTGCGATACTTGAGGGCAAGCCGAGAGCTGAATTCTGTGGCGTTGCTCCTGATCATGTCCGGTACGGAACGGTACGCTCGGCTGCTCATCTCCCACCTCCACTTGGTTCACGTTGGTGTCAGGCTATATCTACTTAACGTTCATGTCAAGTATAATTTTATTCTATTTTACGAAATATAATTTTCTGATGGGATTATATCAGTTTCATTTAGAAACGTCATAGCTCAGATTTATTTTTGATTACGTGGGCACTATTTGTAAACAAGTACGGTAGAAATATCGGTATTGGAGAACGTGTATCACCTGGTCCGCACATGGTGATCTGTTTGAATCGGCAGGGCAACATCCTGACTCTCATAGTTATTTATGAGAACACACCCGCCATGCACGAGTCATCTTTATGACGGTAGCTACTTGAAGAGCAGCGATGATGAAAATTGGAATGGGATGGGTGTATTTAGTCCTTGACATGTGCGTCAAGGTAATTTAGCCTGCAAAAATGCTGTTCTATAATTTATATTTGCAGTAGTATTTCAAGGAAAATAGTGGAACATTGTTCAAAGCGACTTCGCACACATATACTCTCGATGAGAGTCAACGCCAATGAACTGGGGGTGATTCAGAATTGCGCACAACAAAGGGGCGCGCACGTGTCAGATGTCATGAGGGATGCATTGCGGCTGTACATGCAACGAAGTGCAGAACATACACACGGAAAGGAGAATTACTGATGAAAAATAAACTGATTTTCGCGAGTACGCTGGCGATTCTGGCGGGGTCCGCCTCCCTGGCTATGGCGGCGGGTCTGAAAGTTAATGAGCAGGGTGCAAAGGCGATGGCAATGGGGAATGCTTTTGCAGCGCAGGCTGATGATCCTTCGGCGCTCTTCTACAACCCTGCCGGTATTGCGTTTCTCAAAGGAACGCAGGTCAATCTTGGTTCTACAACCATTTACGTCCCTTCGACCGAATTCACGGGCACAGCACCACTGAGCGGGAACGCTCCACTCGGTGTGGGTACCGCTTCGATATCCGAAAATTCGAAAAATGATATTTTTATCGCTCCCGCCTTCTACGCAACCCATTCATTTGAACGAGTACCGGTGTCGGTCGGTCTTGCCGTGAACGCTATTTATCCGCTTGCAAAAAGCTGGGACGACAGCAGCGCCTTTCGTGCCGAGATTATGAATATTGCAGTTAAGCCGATAAATTTTCAGCCAACGGTCGCGTATCGTTTTGATGATCTGAATCTTTCAGTAGCTGCAGGACTGGATGTTACGTACGCGATCGTCACGCTGCAAAAAATGGCCTATTCGCCTGATTCGGCAATTCCTAATTCCGCCTACGAGCTTGGAAGTATGGGCCTTGATGGGACGGCCACAGATGTCGGCTACAACGTGGGGCTCAAGTGGAAGGCGCTACCGAATCTCTCGTTTGGCGCCGCCTACCGAAGTGAAATTTCACTTAAAATCAAGGGTGATGCCAATTTCCTTGCGACTACACCCGCCGGTTTTAATATTATCGGTATGACTACCAGCGCAACATCTCCCTATTCCCGAACAAGAGCTGCATCCGGCGTTTCGAGTACAATTACACTTCCTGCCAGTATGGGTCTCGGTGTTCCCTGGCAGCCGACAGATAAGCTTACAGTAGAATTGGACGCAGAATGGACCGGTTGGAGTTCGATGAAAAAACTGGAGTTCCAGGTTGACGGTCCTCAATTTGCCAACTTCAATAACAGGCCAAAACCTCTCAACTGGACAGACGTCTGGTGCTACAAGCTTGGCGGACAATATGCGTTGACAAAAAATCTGGATCTCCGTGCCGGGTACATGTATGACAAAAATCCTATCCCGTCATCCACTATTGGGCCGGTACTTCCTGACTCCGACCGTCATAGTTTCAGTATCGGTCAGGGTATTCATAACGACGTATACTCGCTGGATCTGGCCTATATGTGGACCCATTTTGTCGACAGGACGGTCAACAACCAGAATATGGCGGAGCTGACGGGAGCTAACGGTACATACAAGAGTGACGTCCATCTTTTCGGCGGCTCTATTACCGTGAAATTTTAGCCGGTTATCCTTCAATTGGCAGATTGCAAAGAGGATCTGCCCTGTCATTGACCACTATCATACCAAATAGAGAGGTAATGCCATGAATCCACGTATAATGCGACTTCTGTTATATCTTTGCTTCATACTGGCGGCAGGCTGCTCAAATTCAGACCCGTCAGGCACCAACAATCCCAGCAACAGCACCGGCAATGCGGCAGTATTTAACCCGTTGACGGGGGATGTCCCACTGCCAAATGTCTTAGCTACCGCCATGGCTAAAAACCCGCTTACAAATACGTTATCGGCAGGCGACCCTGTTGTCCGTGCGGCCAGCTCTCCGATGACTCCCCCTGAAGCGCTGTCCTATATCAACTATTACGAAGTTAATTCTACCAGCGCCGTATCAGGTGTGAACGCTCCGATCTACATCAGATTCGGGAGCCCGGTTGATGTTGCGACGGTAACTGCAGCCAATATCAAGGTGTTCCAGCTAGCTGCGGATACTTCTAGCACTTCAGCCACGGAAAACAACCCCCTTGGTTTTAAAGATATTTCAGGAATGTTTACATTCAAATACAGTGCTGGCAGTACTGATCTGTTCCTGTTCCCCAACTTCCCGATGTCTCCTGCGACCCGTTACCTCTATGTGGTAAGTAATCGGGTGAAGGATGCCGCTACTGGTAATCCGGTCACAAGTTCTCCTTATTTTGACATTCTAAAATCCACATTCCCACTTGTTGGGGCCTTTGCTGCTCTGGAGCCGATTCGTGCAAATGCAATGAACGGGACGGATATCAAGCTTTCCGGGTATGCCAAAGTCATGGACGATCTTATTGCGGCATCAGCAACCACAACTATTACAAGCCGCGATAATATAGCACTTATGGGAAGATTCATAACCACCGGTGCTGGCTTTGTATCCAAAGATGCAATCGGAACCATGATACCGGTTGAAAGCGCTTTGCGTGCTTTTGCAGCTGGGGCTGCCCTCGGAGGTCTGACAGGAAAAACATGGACAAATGCGGTAAATGGAGCTGCCACAATTCCAGCAGCGGCATACTGGACAGCAGTGACCGGTTCTACAACAACACTTCCGGCGTCACTTGCTAATGTTGTAACCGGCACCGTCAACAGCGCACAACTTTCGATGGATCCGGTTGCCGTTAGAGCAAACGCAGCTGCTGCCGGCGGTGATCTTTCCGGCGTGAGCGGTGCCTATCACCATGCTGCCGGAGTGTTACAGGCGTTCCGTGATAGTTCCGGAAATCTGACCAGCTATTATCACACGCCACTCTCTGTCCCATTTGTCCTCATGATACCGGCAGCGCCTAACGGGAAGGTCATTATCTTCCAGCATGGCATTACCGGTCGGAAAGAGCAGGTGGTGGCGGTTACCGGGGCGCTTACTGCGGCAGGATATACGGTCGCAGCAATTGATCTTCCGCTTCACGGAGACCTGGCGGTTCATCCTACCGATTCTGAGTGGGGTCAGGACTTCATGGCGGTTGGTGCTCCCCTTGCTACCCGCACTAATATCCAGCAAGGTGCATTCAATTTGAACCGTCTTGAATTAACCATGAGAACCGGCGGTTTTGCGGCCCAGGGAATAATACCCAGTCCCACTGTTGATATAAAATACGTCAGTCTAAGTCTCGGCTCTATTGTTGGTTCATACTATCTGGCCGGTAATACGACGATGTCTACGTCAGGTTATCCATACACACAGACCACCCTGAACAGCGATATGAAGGGATTTTTCAGTGTTCCCGGCGGCCGTCTTGCATACCTGATGCAGAACAGCCCTGCATTCAGCCCGACCATTAACGCGGGGTTGGCTGCAGTGGGTATTACAGCAGGGACGCCCACCTACAACAGTTTTTTCCAGGTGACACAGAGTGTTGTGGATACTGCTGACCCGGCAACGATGACAACACCGATCTTACCTGATCTGCCTTCCCGTCTTTCAGGCCGGATTGCAATCCAGGAAGCTGTTGGCGATCAGGTCATTCCTAATGAAAACACCCGATATCTCGGTAATGCTCTGGGAGGGCGTGAAGTGCTTGGTTCCGCCGCGAATTCCGTTGCTCCGGGTTTCAAACAGTTGGGATACCTGGGGACCGCGACACCGCGCATTCCGTCATCATTCATGTATACTCTGGCCTCCGGGCTTGTGCCAAAGGTGGGCTTTGCCGCTGCAAACTCCTCTGGATCGGCAACGCCGGCGGAAGGTTACTTCCAATTTGATCAATCCGGCATCGGCCACGGCTTCCTGCTTGATAATACTACTCCGGCCAACACTGCCCTCGCCCAGTCGCAGATGGTTCAGTTTCTTCTCTATGGCGGAATCGTTGATCCGACGTCTTCGTCAACCCCGGCCAAACGGGCGTTACCAGCTCCGATTCCGTCAATATACACCGGTGTCCGTTTGCCCGCAGTATTGAATATACTAGGATACTGATCAACGGTAACATTGTGTGCCTGAGTGAAGGCGGGGCTTCGGCTCCGCCTTCACAAGTATAAATTGAAGGAGGATAATCGGATGCAGGATGTAATATTTAGTAAAATTCCCGAGCAGTATCAGTGCGGTGTCTTCACTCTGCCGACAACATTCTACTTTTCAATCGACGACACGAAGAAGACGGTGACGCTGGATTCAGGCGGCTGTACAGTTGAAGATGGTAAGACTGTTGAGGAAGCCGACTGTGTCTGTAAAACCAGCGGAGAACTGTTCTGCAGAATCTGGAATGACGGCTACCGACCCGGGATCATGGATTTCATGAGCGGCACAATAAAGTCTAATGCTCCGCAGCTTCTGCAGCAATTTTTGGTTGCATTTGGCAAGTAATGTAAAAAGCCGGTTTCCGTGCCGCTGAAAGCATCGTGATTAATCGGCAATAATTCCCTTTTTACCGTATCAGCTGTTGCTTCTCTGATGGCTTGAGTGCGGCAAAACGAGAACACCGCCTCTCCTGCTATCGCTTTAACGCCTCATTTTCATCAAGCTTTTCCTCATCTTCTTTAGCCGTTGACCGGGAGATGCGGAAACCATTCTTGATTTATTAAAGAAATTTCCTTTTCATTCGGCATATATTCTGGAATGTGTGTCAGTCGCAATGACGCTGATACTGCGCAATATATTGACAATAAAGGTCATTGACAGTTATTCTCGCACGTTTAGTTTTGTGACGTTGTCGCCCGTTGGATCGGTTGCGTGTCATGCATGCTCCATTGCATAAAAATACATAAAGAACTCATTGATACCCTGTGAAAATTAAACGACTCGAAATATCAGGATTCAAATCCTTTGCAGACAAGGTTGTCCTTGACTTTCAGCAGAACGTTACCGGCGTGGTGGGCCCCAATGGCTGCGGCAAGTCCAATATTGTCGATGCCATCCGTTGGTGCATGGGGGAGCAATCCGCCAAGAATCTGCGCGGCAAGGCGATGGAGGATGTCATTTTTGTCGGCAGCGAAACCCGCAAGCCGCTGGGGGTTGCCGAGGTGTCGCTGGTCTTCTCCACCGAGGATGGCCGTGCACCCGCCAAATATCTGGATTATGCCGAAATTCAGCTTACCCGCCGCCTCTATCGTGACGGCGAGAGTGATTACCTGATTAACAAAACCCCCTGCCGACTGCTCGACATAACCGAACTCTTTATGGATACCGGTGTTGGTACCCGTGCCTATTCGATCATCGAACAGGGGAAAATCGGCCAGATTCTTCATTCACGGCCGGAGGAACGCCGCTTTCTGATTGAGGAGGCGGCAGGTGTCACCAAGTTTAAGTCGCGCAAACAGGTGGCCCTGAAAAAAATCGAGGGGACTCGTCAGAATCTTGCCCGGCTGGCGGATGTGCTGGGGGAGATCCGCCGCCAGTTGGCGTCATTGCAGCGCCAGGCTAAAAAGGCTGAAAAATTCCGGGAGTACCGCGACGAGTTACGCCAGATTGAGCTGCTCTTTACGGCGCGGGAATATTGTGAAACACAGGCCCAGCGGGGAGTGGCCGAGCGGGAGCTTGGGGCGCTTAATCAGCGCATCCGTGAAGTATTTTCAGCAACTGCCGTGGGAGAAGCTCAGGCTGAGGAAGCGAGAATCCGGTTGCTGGAAGTGGAAAAACAGATGACGGCCGCCCAGGAAGAGATTTATCGGGTCAGAAGTGAATTCACTACGACCGGCAACGGACTGGAATTCCAGCGTAAAGAGTTCGCCGGACTTGAGAGCCGCCTGGCGCGGTTGGCAGCCGAGACTGCAGAGCTTGAGAAACGACTGAAAGAGTGTGGCGATCAGCGCGAGGCTCTCGTCGTTCGCCGTGAAACCGGTGCGGTAGATGCGGCCGGGATGCAGGAAGAACTCGAACAATCGGAGGAGGCACTTGCTGCACACCAACTGGCTGAGGAGGCCCTGAACCGTGAGCTGGAGAACCGCCGCCGCGATCTGTTTACCGCGCTTGCGGAGACCGCCCAATTCAAAAGCCGCTTTGAGAACGCCCAAAAACGTCTGGCGTCGCTCCGGGAACGGCTTGACCGCCATACGCGGGAAGCGATGCAACTGGCTGAGCGGCAGGAACAGCTGCGCCAGCGAGGGGATGGGCTGGAAAATGAAATCGCCACCGGGCAACGGGAGCAGGAGGAGCTGCAGGCGTACGTGTCTACTTTGCGCGGTCAGGAAGATGAATTGAAGCTGCACCTGCCCGAGGTTGAAAAAAAGTGGCAATCCCGCCGTGATGAGTTGAACCGGAGTTCCTCCCGCCTCCATTCGTTGAAGGAATTGGAGGCCCAGTTTGCCGGATTCGGTCAAGGGACCCGCACCCTGATGAAAGATGCCGGACTCCGCTCCAAGTTCAGCGGCGTGCTAGCCGACGCCATTCAAGCTCCTGCGGAATTGGAGCCGGCGCTCGAGGCGGCCCTGGCGGAACGGCTGCAGTGTGTCCTCTGTTGCGACGATCAGGATGCCCTCGGAGCTCTCGAATTTCTGAAAGCGAACAAGGGAGGGCGGGCGGGAATTGCACTGCCGCTTGAGCTTCCGACTGAAATCCCACCGGTGGTCGCGGGAGCGATCCCGTTGCTGGAACAGGTGCAGATCGAGGGGAGGTTCTCCGGACTGATCCGCAATCTGCTGACGGCTGTCATGCTGGTCGATGACATCGAAACGGCGCTGCGGTTGGCCCGTCTCTACCCGGCTCTGATCTTTGTCACCCGTTCCGGTGATATGGTTTCCCAGGGGGGGATTGTCAGCGGTGGTTCGGGTGAGCAGGTGGGAAACGGCCTGATTCACAAGAAGCGGGAAATCAGGGAACTGGAACTTGCCGTAAGCCGTCTGGAGGAGGAGACAAAACAGCTTGGCATTCAGCGCGATGATCTCCGCCGTCAGAGCCAGGAAACTGCGGAGGGGCTCAAAAGCGGCAGTGTGCAGCTGCATCAGGCGGAGCTGAAACTGACCGGTTTGCTCAAAGATCGCCAGCAGGCTCATGATGAGAGTGCCCGCATTGTCGAGAGGCTGGAGGTTCAAGAGCTGGAAGCCGAAAATCTCCACGAGGAACACGTTGCCCTGGAAGCAGAAATGAAGTTGGCTGCAGACCAGGCGGCCCTGACGGGTGATGCTTCGAAAGGGCTGGAACTGGAGACAGGCCGCCTGAAACTGGAGCTTGATGCCCGTCGTGTCCAGTTATCAGGGGTTCGTGAAAAAGTGACTGCCATCCGGGTTCAGACCGCCACCGTCAAGGAACAGCATGATGCCGGCCTGCGTGCCTTGGCGGATCTGGAAAAACGGACGGAAGAGATCGTGCAGCGCATTGCTGCTGACCGACAGGAGATAGAATCGGGTGATATTGCCAGGGAGAAACTTCAGGGTGAGATAGCCGCCGCTGCGGAACGCCTGGAATGTCTTGTCCGGGAACAGGTCAAATCCGAGGATCGTCTGGCGACCATCCGGGTTCGCTTTGAGGAGGCGGGGAGCACGCTGAATCTGGTTGAAGCGCAGCTCAAGAAGAACCGTGAGGATGGGGATGCCGTACGACAGTCCCAGGCAGATCTAAATCTACGTTTTTCGACCCTGACCATGCAGGCAGAACATCTGGAGCAGGCACTGCAGGAGCGGAGCCGTATCCCTATGTCCGATGCGGTGGCACAACTGGAGTCGGCGCATTTTGACGACGTCGCCGGGCGGGTTCGACAGACAGAGCTGCAGCGCCTTTTGGATGAGATGGGTGAAGTGAATCTGATGGCTATTGACGAATGTGCCGGGATGGAGGAGCGCTTCACCTTTCTGACGGGCCAAAAGGATGATCTGGAGGAGTCGCTGCGCGGCCTGCAGCAGGCCATCCAGCGTATCAACCGTACAACCCGGCAGCGGTTTCTGGAAACCTATAATCTGATAAATGCCAAGTTTCAGGAGGTCTTCCCGCGTCTGTTCTGCGGCGGACGGGCGGAATTGCGTCTGACTGACGAGGAAGATCTGCTGGAGACCGGTATCGATATCATTGTCCAGCCTCCCGGCAAGAAGTTGCAGAACGTTACACTGCTCTCGGGAGGCGAAAAGGCGCTGACCGCAGTTGCGCTGATATTCTCGATATTTTTGATCAAGCCGACACCGTTCTGCCTGCTGGATGAGGTGGACGCGCCGCTGGATGATGCCAACATCGGTCGCTTTAACGAAATGGTGAGGGAAATGAGTTCAATCTCGCAATTCATCATCATTACGCATAATAAGGCCACCATGCAGGTTGCAGATACTCTCTATGGAATTACCATGGAGGAACCGGGGGCGTCGCGGGTTGTTTCGGTGCGGCTGCATTAAGGTGAGAGGTGTATCATGTCATTTGAAGTAATTCTGAAAAATCTGGTAGATCAGGTCCCGCAGTCGATAGGTGCCATTCTGGTTGACTGGGAAGGTGAAGCGGTCATGGAGCAGTGCCACTGTGACCCCTATGAAATTCGCTTTATTGCCGCTCACAAAGGCATTATTCTGACACACCTCAAGGAGATGAAGAGTGCTGCGTATGTAGGCGAAGTGGAAGATGTCGTTGTCTCTTCCGACAAGGGACATCTGTTCATCGGCTGTATTGACCAATATTATTCGCTAGTCATGAATATCGAACGCAGCTCCCCGATGGGGCTGGCGTTATATCATTTCCGTCGGGCAATCACTGAGCTGAAAAAGGAGATCTGATGGAGCCGCAGGTGAAAAAAGGGTTTTTCCGGGGACTGATCGAGAAAATCTCCGGTGCGGAATCAATAGAAGCGGAGCAGGTACCTTCAGAAACGATTGCTCCGGATGCTGCGCCGCTGCAACCGGTGGCTGTGCAGGAAACTGCTGTAAAGCCAAGCTTTTTTGAACGGCTCAAGTCAGGCCTGAAGAAGACCAAAGATGGACTTGTCGGGCGTATTGATGCGCTCGTGCTGGGTAAAAAGACGATTGATGCCGATACGCTGGAAGAGCTGGAAGAAATTTTGATAACTTCGGATATCGGGGTCAAGACGACGGTGGAACTGATCCGCACCCTGGAACAGCGTCTGGGGCGCAACGAGTTGAAGGACGGTGAGGCGCTCAGAGCCGCTCTGAAAGAGGAAATCCAGAACCGCTTGGCAGCCCACCATCGCCCCCTTGCAATCGGCAGCCAGAAGCCGTTTGTTCTGCTGGTGATCGGTGTCAACGGCGTCGGCAAGACCACGACCATCGGCAAGCTGGCATCGCGTTTCTCTGCTTCCGGCAACAAGGTGCTGCTGGCCGCTGCGGATACCTTCAGGGCTGCCGCGGCGGAACAGCTGATCGCCTGGGGAGCACGCTCCGGGGTGGATGTCATTCGTCACAAGGAAGGGGCCGACCCGTCGGCAGTTGTCTTCGATTCCTGTAAGGCGGCGGTTGCCCGGGGAGTTGATATCCTCATCATTGATACTGCCGGCCGACTGCATACCAAGGTGAATCTGATGGAGGAAATGAAAAAAATCCGTCGCGTTGTTGACCGTGAAATTCCCGGGGCACCCCACGAGACATTGCTGGTCCTGGATGCTGCAACCGGGCAGAATGCGATCTCTCAGGCCCGTCTCTTCAAGGAGGCTGCCGGTGTTACCGGACTGGCCCTGACGAAACTGGACGGTACCGCCAAAGGAGGGATTGTGGTGGCGGTCAGTCACGAATTTGCGCTGCCGGTGCGTTATATCGGTGTTGGCGAATCAATAGAAGATCTGCGTGACTTTGATCCGCAGGAGTTTGCGGATGCCCTCTTCCAGGCGTGAAAAGAGACGCAGAAAAACCGCGGAAGCTGCTGCGGAACTCCACGATTTCAATCAATTAGGGCTTGACTTTGCTTCGGCCACTTCGTATAGTGTCCCCCTTCGAAAGGAAACGAAACTCATGAATCAGGAACTTATAGATGTACTGGAAAAGAAAATAGGCGACGTTGTTGAAAAGTATGCCGCTCTGAAAGAAGAAAACGCCCGCCTGAGCGAAGAAGTTCAGCGGCTCTCGACTGACCGCGAGGGGATAAAATCCCGTGTTGATGCCATTCTTGGCAGGCTGGACGGGATTTAACACGTGATGATGGTCATTGTATGAAAACAAGCCATGCAGTGACCATTCTTGGTCGTGAACTTTCTGTCCGAAGCTCTGCTCCTGAAGCTAAAGTTCAGGCCGTGGAGACGTTTGTCAACGACAAGCTGCAAGAAATCGGCAGTGCGCTGCGAAGTGGCGATGCCCAGCTGGTATTGATACTGGCTCTGCTGAATACATCAGAAGAATTGCTTGAGCTGCGCTCCGAGCGCGAAAAGGATTCTGCAGTCGAGAGCAGAATCAACACTATGCTTGCTTCACTGGAAGCGGTCTGATTTTTACATGGTCTCTCAGGGAGACTTGATCATATATTCGCATAAATTGTAATCCGGTCGGGTTCGTCCAGTATTGCCATAGAGCACTGGATTGAAATAATGTAACGCCCGTTGAATATATCCTCACTGAAAGGAAAAAACGCATCTGAGTACTGTCATGTTTATCAGCTAACGTTCCCCATTATCTGACTGCACTCACGCCTTTTTCCCGCTTCAGCCTCCCTGGTCGACCTTCCCGATGCCACTTCGGGGCCATTTCCGTACGTGCTTAATGAAAGATCAGTATGCCCAAGCGCTCGCTCCGTTCGCAATTGCTGGCACTGCGTCGTGGGCTCAGCCATGAAGCATGGTCTGCACACAGTCGTGCGGCACAACTCAATCTGCTATCTCTGGATGAGTATGCTCATGCCGAATGCATTGCCCTGTATGCGCCGGCTCATAACGAAATCGATACCGCATTGATTGCTGCCGCTGCATTCCTGGCGCAGAAACGGCTGCTATATCCGGCTGTTTGCGGCCAGCGGATGGTCTTTCGCAGAGTTGAGCGGATTGAAGAGTTACAGGAAGGTGCGTTCGGTATTCTGGAGCCGTGCCCGACCGGGAGTGACCATCTGGCAGACGAAGCAGATCTGATCGTTGTACCGGGGGTCGGGTTTGACCCTTCGGGGCACCGGATAGGATACGGAAAAGGATTTTATGACCGTTTTCTCGCCCACCCGGATTGTGAGGCGCATCTGGTGGGGCTGTGTCATGATTTTCAAGTGACTGGCGGCGCTATCCCGGCGGACAGTCATGATATTCCAATGGAAATAATTGTGACAGATTCGCGCATAATTCGAATCCCGCCCGCAGCATAACAGGAAGTAACCGGAGCTCGCCAGGCGGCCCGGATTAATATAGAGGAGGTTGATCGTATGCAGGAAATAATTATGGTTGTCATTACTCTCGTTGTTGCTGCCGGGGCGTATTTTGCCGGCAATAAGCTCAACAAGAAGGATACGGGGTCAATTCTGAAGCAGGCTGAAGAGCTTGCCGGCAAGGTGCTGGAAGATGCCCGCCGTGAAGCTGATACTATCACCAAGGAGGCCGAACTTAAGGCCAAGGATACGGCGCTTCAGGCGAAAGAAGAGCATGAACGGAAAACAAATGAGAAAAACAAGGATCTGCAGATTCTTGAAAAGAGGCTGACGCAAAAGGAAGAGAATCTTGATAAAAAAGCCGGTTTAATAGACCAGAAAGAGATGGATATTCTCAAAAAAGAGCAGGTGGTATCTCAAAAAGAGCAGGCGTTGGACCTGCGCGATGCAGAGCTGAAAAAATCGGCTGATATCCAGAATGCCAAGCTTGAGGAAATATCCGGAATGTCGGCGGCAGAAGCCAAAAAAGAGCTGATGAACGCAATGGAAGCCGAAGCCAAGCATGACGCAGCTAAAATAATCAGGACTATTGAAGATGAGGCCCGCGAAACCGGGGACAAAAAAGCAAAGGAAATCATGGCTCTTGCCATACAGCGCTACGCCGGAGAGTACGTTGCCGAACGCACCGTTTCCGTCGTGCCGTTGCCGTCAGATGAAATGAAGGGGCGCATTATTGGTCGCGAGGGAAGAAACATTCGCGCTCTGGAGGCCGCCACCGGTATTGACCTGATTATTGATGATACTCCTGAGGCGGTAATTCTCTCCGGTTTCAATCCGGTACGTCGTGAAGTTGCGCGACTGTCTCTGGAAAAACTCCTTGCTGATGGGCGTATCCACCCGGGCCGTATTGAAGAGGTCGTGGCAAAATCGACCGAAGAGGTTGAACTCACCATTAAAGAAGCCGGTGAGCAGGCAGCCTTCGATCTTGGCGTTCATGGCATCCACCCGGAAGTTCTCAAACTGATTGGCCGCCTTAAATACCGCACCTCCTATACCCAGAACGTCTATCTTCATTCGCTTGAGGTGGCATTCCTCTGCGGAATCATGGCTGCTGAACTGGGGCTGAATGTCAAGCAGGCCAAACGAGCCGGCCTTCTGCATGACCTTGGCAAGGCGGTCGATCATGAAGTCGAGGGTTCTCATGCGGTCATCGGTGCGGAACTGGCTCGTAAATATGGTGAAACTCCGAGGATCGTGCATGCAATCATGGCTCATCACGAAGATGAAAAACCAAATTCGATTCTGGCTATTCTGGTACAGGCTGCAGATGCACTTTCCGGTGCCCGCCCCGGTGCCCGCCGCGAAATGATGGAGACCTATGTCAAGCGTCTCGGTGATCTGGAGCGCATTGCAACATCGTTCAGCGGCGTGCAGTCGTCATTTGCGATCCAGGCAGGTCGCGAGATCCGTGTCATGGTTTCCAGTGATCAGGTCAGCGATGATCAATCCGTCGTTATGGCCCGGGACATTGCCAAAAAAATCGAGGCCGAAATGACCTACCCGGGTCAGATCAAGGTCAACGTTATCCGGGAAACCAGATCAGTCGAATATGCCCGTTAAGAAGGAATGGCTCTTTATCGCACTATCTGCGTAAGTCTTCGAGATCACGTGTGCGGGGTACCGGGTGGAATTCCTTCGCACACTCCCGTGACATCTGTGATCGTGCAAAAAATAGCCGTTCCAGAAACCTGGAAAAACTATGGCAATTAAAATACTGTTCGTTGGAGATATCGTCGGTAAACCGGGGAGACAGGCGTTGTCCCGAGAGCTGCATCGTCTGGTGGATCGGCATACGATAGATATTGTTATCGCTAACGGAGAAAATGCCGCCGGCGGTTTCGGGCTGACCGTCGAGGTGGCACGAGAGCTGTTTAATCATGGCATTCACCTTCTGACCGGTGGCAACCACATCTGGGATAAGAAGGAGCAGGTGCCGTTTATCCTTGCGGATGGTCGCGTACTTCGCCCTGCAAATTATCCTGCCGGTGCTCCCGGGTTTGGCAGTGCCGTCATTTCTACGCCTGGCGGAGTCAAAGTCGGTGTTCTTAACCTGGAAGGGCGGGTTTTCATGAAAAGCCTTGAGTGTCCGTTTCTGGTTGCTGATCGGGAAATAAAACGCCTCAAGGAAGAAACATCTATTATTTTTGTAGATTTTCACGCCGAAGCAACTTCTGAAAAATCCGCGCTCGGCTGGTATCTGGACGGGCAGGTCAGCGCCCTGGTCGGAACCCATACCCATGTGCAGACCGCTGACGAGCGGATTCTTCCCCAGGGAACGGCATTTCTGACCGATGCCGGCATGACCGGCAGCTTTGATTCAGTTATCGGCATGGGGAAGGAAGAAACCATTCATCGCTTCCTGACTCAGTTGCCGTCAAAATTTGAAGTGGGCAAGAAGGATATCCGCCTGAATGCGGTTGTGATCGGAGTGGATGAGTCAAGCGGCAAGGCCGTTAGTATCGAACGTATAAATATTCCCTGCTGATACAGCTTCAAGGAGTTGCGTCTATGTCCGTATTGGAACAGATGGCCGTCATTAAACGTGGCGCGGTTGAAGTACTGATTGAAAAAGAACTGGAAGAAAAACTGTCAAAGTCCCTCTCTTCCGGAGTTCCGTTGGTCATAAAAGCCGGATTCGACCCAACCGCACCTGACCTGCACCTCGGTCACACGGTGCTGATCCAGAAACTGCGTCAGTTTCAGCAGTTAGGTCACGACGTCAACTTTCTAATCGGCGATTTTACCGGTATGATCGGCGATCCGACCGGTAAATCAGAAACCCGCAAAGTACTGACCCGCGAAGATGTGCTCAGAAATGCCGAGACCTACAAGGAACAGGTTTTCAAGATCCTCGACCCGGAGAAAACCAAGGTTGTCTTCAATTCCACCTGGCTGAACGAACTAGGGTGTGGCGGCATGATCGGACTGGCGTCGAAATACACTGTTGCTCGTATGCTGGAGCGCGATGACTTCCACAAGCGCTATACGACCCAGCAGCCTATCGCCATTCACGAATTCCTCTATCCGTTGATTCAGGGATATGATTCCGTTGCCATGAAGGCTGATGTTGAACTCGGCGGTACAGACCAGAAGTTCAACCTGCTGATGGGGCGTGAACTGCAGCGCGAATGGGGGCAGTCACCGCAGTGCGTATTAACTATGCCGCTCCTTGAGGGTCTGGACGGCGTTAACAAGATGTCCAAGTCACTCGGCAACTATATCGGCATAAATGATCCTGCAGACGATATCTTCGGCAAAATCATGTCCATTTCCGATGAGCTGATGCTGCGCTATTACGAACTGCTCTCCGATATGACCCTGGCAGAGATTGAGGTGTTGAAGAGCAATCTGAAGGCTCATTCGCTGCATCCGATGGCCGCCAAAAAACAGCTGGGACGCGAGATTGTTTCCCGCTTCCACGGCGCCGGGGCAGGGGAGGCTGCAGAGGAAAATTTTGTCAAGCGGTTCAAGGAGAACGAAATACCAGAAGATATGCCGCAGGTGAATTTTGCCATGGTTGATGGTGTCGTGTTACTGGCACGGGCCATGACCGAAGCCGGTCTGACCAAGTCGAACGGTGAGGGGCGTCGGGCAATCGATCAGGGCGGCGTCAAATTGGATGGTGAGAAGGTCAGTGATACCAACCTCGAATTAACTGCCACCGGTGAGTACATCGTCCAGATCGGTAAGCGCCGCTTTGCGCGGATTGTGGTTTCGTAGAAGTAAGTATGTTCATGATTGAAACAAAAGCGGGATCGGCGCATTGCCGGTCCCGTTTTCGTGTAAAATATGACAGAATAGTACTACATCTCCATAATCACCGGCAGAATCACCGGCCTGCGCTGGATGGTCTTCTTGCAGAAGCGCCGTAGCGCCTGATGTACGGCGGTTTTCACCTCTTCGCCGTCACAGCGCATTTCAGTGTTGATTTCCTCCAGGGCAAACGCGACTACCTTACGGGCATCTTCCAGATATTCCTGGTTTTCATCCTCAAAAACAAAGCCGCGCGAGACAATATCCGGGCCATAAATAACTGTGCCTGTCGACATGTTGATGCCGATGATGACGACGATCATGCCGTCTTCGGAAAGATGTTTGCGGTCACGCAGCACGATCCTGCCGACATCGCCTACCCCTTTGCCATCGACAAACACTCTGCCGGACTCGATATGCTCAACAATCGCGGCGGTATCGGAGTAAAACGAAACAACTTCACCATTGGTAGCCAGAATGCAGCGCTCCTCGGGAATACCGACGGTCCGGGCCAACTGGATATGTTTGACGAGATGGCGATATTCACCATGTATCGGAATGAAGAAGCGCGGCTGTACAGTATTTAGCATCAGCTTGAGCTCCTCCTTGCTGGCATGACCGGAGACATGCACCTCGGAGACACGTTCATGGAACACTTCGGCGCCGCGCCGGTAGAGATGATTTATCAGCTCTGAAATAGTACGTTCGTTGCCCGGGATGACCCGTGAAGAGAGAATAACGGTGTCGCCTTTTTCCAGCTTGATCTGTTTATGATCATCCATGGCAATGCGGGTCAGGGCGCTCATCGGCTCTCCCTGACTGCCGGTAGAAATGATGCAGACCTGCTCCGGCGGCAGGTGCGGCAGCTCCCGCAGGTCCATCAGTTGCTCATCGGCAATGGTGAGGTAGCCGAGATCACGGGCAATCTGAACATTTTTCACCATCGAGCGGCCATTGAGAAGAAGCTTGCGTCCGCAGCGGGCAGCTACATCGGCAACCTGTTGTACCCGGTGGATGCTGCTTGAGAATGCGGCAACAATAATGCGGCCGCTGCATTTCGGAAAGATATCACCGAACGCCTCACCGACGTATTTTTCAGACAGGGTATATCCCTCGCGCTCCACATTGGTTGAGTCCGACAGCAGCGCCAACACTCCCGCTTCTCCATAGCGGGACAGTGACGCCAGGTCAGTCAGCTGGCCATCTACCGGTGTGTGATCGATCTTGAAATCTCCGGTGTGGATGACGACTCCTTCAGGGCAGGTTATCGCTAGAGCACAGCCGTCAACGATTGAATGGGCCACCCGCAAAAATTCGATCCGGAATGACCCGATACAGACGGTTTCCCGGGGTTTGACAACAACCAGTTCAACGGAGTCCGCAAGCTTGTATTCTTCCAGTTTGGCGGTTACCAGGCCGAGGGTCAGTGCGGTCCCGTACACCGGAATTTTCAGTTCCTGCAGCACAAAGGGGAGGGCGCCGATGTGGTCTTCGTGACCGTGGGTCAGGCAGATTGCCCGGACGTCGTCTGCCCGTTCGCGAAGCCAGCTGATATCGGGGATCACATAGTCTATGCCGAGCATGTCAGGAGAGGGAAACATGAGACCGCAGTCGACAATGACAATGTCGTCGCCGTACTGATAGGCCATCATGTTCATGCCGATTTCTCCCAAACCGCCGAGGGCGACAATCTGGAGTGCCGAGTGTGATTCAATTAGATCCATAGGTTATCTTTCATGTTGCAAGGGTACCAGCGCGGCAATCTTTTTGTCGCATTTTTCGATCCAGACTGTGCCGGGGGTGACCAGCCAGCGATCAGCATAAAAAGAACTCCGCAGGGAGCGATAGGCTATCAGGGCGCGGTTGATATCACCCAGGCGTTCATTGGCTTCACCAATGCTCCAGAGCTTCTCAGCCGCTTTTTCAATTGTCGGGTGGAAGGGGATGTACATATGGAGGGCAGATTCGTATCCGGCTACAGCGCCGGTAAAATCGCCTTTGAGAAGGGCCGCCTCACCTACATCGAACTGGCTGACCATGCGCCACCAGGTTCCCGCAGCAAACATCAGCAGGCTGATCAGGATGATGATGATTCCGTTGGTTATAATGCTTTTTGCCTGTTCGCTCATTTGAAGAACCCGGGAATACATGTTAAGAGGATGCCGATTGCAAAGGCGATGACACCGAGCAACACAGCAAGTGCCGCGGCAATATCAAAGGGACGTTTCAGGCGGTGCGCAGCCGGAAAACCCCACGCCGCGGCTGACAAGCCGGCGATAATCAACGGTATGTACTGGTAGCCTATCTTCATTTAACGCTCCAAGGCCGATTCAATCCGGCTGCGGACGGCCTCCATCATCCAGGTTTCTGCGTCGCTTTTGCGCATCTCGGCAGGAAACAGAATCGGGGGGTGCAGGGTAATGGAGATGTCTCCGCTATACAGCCTTATTTGTCCCGCAGGGTTAACAGCTCCGCTGCCGTTTATGGTCACCGGAACAACCGGAACATCCGCTTTACGGGCCAGAATAAAACCGCCGCGTTTGAACGGCAGCAGATTGCCATCTGGCGAGCGCGTCCCTTCGGGAAACAGTACGACGCTCTTCCCCTGATGAATTGTCGCTGCGGCTTCATCCAGGCTCTGGAGCGCTTTGCGGCCATCGCCGCGATCCAACGGTATATAACCGCCGCGCCGCATGGACGGACCGAATACCGGTATTTCAAAAAGTTCCTTCTTGGCTATCCAGTAAAACTGGCAGGGCATTGATGCCAGCAGCGATAAGATGTCAAAATTGCTCTGATGGTTGCTCATGAAAATGACCGGGCCATCCGGGAGGTGCTTGCTGCCGTGAACGGTCACGGAGACAAAGTTCAGCGCCAGTGACAGACGGGCCCAGAGGCGTGCATGCCATGCGTAGATCCGTCCGCTTTGATCAAATAACGACGAGATAAATGCGCTAACGGAAAAAAGAAAAGTCAGCGGTATGAAAAAAGTAAGATAGAGGTAGGCGCGAACCATCACGGACTCCCAACATGTATATAAACCCAGACAAATTACAGTGTTATCACCGTTGAGTCAAACGAATTCTGGGCCTACAGAGTTTGCGGGAGGTTAGTCAAGGGTTGTGCGCAGGCGTTTTTTCTCAGACGTGATTCGTTTGCCGGTAAGGCGAACTTCCTTGGCTCGCTTTGGTACACGGGTGGAAATTCGTTTCTTCACTTTGCGTTCACGCCGCTCGAGTGCAATTCGCAAACGCTCCATGGCTACTTCACGGTTTTGAAACTGACTGCGGTTTTCTGATGCCTGGGCGACGATTCCGGTCGGTAGGTGCCGGATTCGCACGGCAGAATCGGTGGTGTTACGGTGTTGACCGCCCGGCCCGGAGCCGCGGTAAAACTCGACCTTTATATCGATCTCTTTTATTTCAATTACCATTTCACTACCTATAAATGTTCCCTTAAAAACTGTTTCGGAGCTTGATCAGCAGGTATAAACAGCCGATTCCGGTGGCCGCCATCACCAGGTCGCGCCCCCACGGGACTGGTTGTTCGAGCATGGAATAGAGCACGGGATCAAGCAGGGCGGTCGTCAACAGCCCGACGCCACCCCAGCTGAGAAGTTTTTTCATCGCTGTTTTTTCCCTGAGAGCGTATCCGATTTTACACACACTGCAAATTTGAGGTAGCGCCCTTCAGGAAACGTTACCGGGTAGGGAAAATCTTCCGGCTGGCCGAGGAGGGAAATCACCCGCAGTTCGCAGCCGGAATGCAGTGCGCCCCGTCGCAGCTCTTTCAGATATTCTGCAATATCAACTTTCTGATGGTTGGACGATGCCATTAAAAGCCCGTTATCGGCCAGTAATGGTAACGCGGCAGCAATCAGGTCAGAGGTGCCTCCTCGGGTCGTGAAGCGGTTTTTTGCAGTGGTGGAAAAGGATGGAGGATCCATCAGGATACACTCGAAGGTTTTACCGTTCTGAGCCAGTTTGCTGAGCGCTGTCAGGCAGTCACCAACAATAAACTCGTGCTGCCGCGAGTTAAGGTGGTTCGCCGTGAAATTGCTTTTGGCCCAGTCGGTGTAGCCTGCCGATGCGTCAACACTGGTCACCTGTGTGGCTCCTGCTGCTGCAGCTGCCACAGAAAAAGCTCCGGTGTACGAGAACAGGTTAAGAACCCGCTTACCCTTGACCCGCTGCATCAGCTCACGGCGATTCCTTCGTTGATCAAGAAACAGCCCCGTATTCAGCCCCTGCTCCAGACTCACCAGAAAGGTGAGGCCGTTTTCCGAAACTTCCAACCGGGGTGGCGCTGCTTTCCCCGCGAGAAGCCGTCCGTATTTTTTTCCATCACTGACCGCTTCCAGTTCACGGGTCTTCTGTGGCCGGCTTTTCTCATAAATTCCGAGCGGCGAAAGCAGTTCCTGGAGAATCTGCGTGATCAACGTCAGGTGCGGGCGCCAGGCAGCACTGTAGAGCTGAAGCATCAGGTAGCCGGCATAGCGGTCAACCGTCAGTCCCGGCAAGCCATCACCCTCGGAATTGACGACACGGTACGCGGTTGAATCGCTCAGATCAGCGTGGGAGCGGCGCACTGTTATGGCGTTCTGCAATCGCGCCGTCAGCCAGGAACGGTCAAGCGATACCCGCTGCCGATCCAGCACCCGTGCAATGATTCGATCCTGAGGATCGAGCAGGGCTGTGGCTAAAAAACGGTTCTGTCCGTCGTACAATTCGATGGTCTCTCCCGGTATTCCGGCCGGCCACTTTCGGGTATACGTATCGGCAACGACCCAGGGGTGCCCCAACTCGAGCATTCGTACGGTTTCAGGTCCGACAATACGTGCCGCATCCTTCGATTTCACGGGTTTCTCCATTGATTTATTTTGAAAACCTGTTGCCGCAATCTTCCTGGCCCCCGCGAATCTTCTCGACGGCATGACCAAGTGTCGGCCAGACCGCTTCCAGATTTTCCCGGGCACCTTTCGGGCTGCCGGGAAGATTAATAATCAGCGATTGCTTGCGGATGCCGGCGACGGCGCGCGAGAGAGAAGCCATCGTGGTCTTTTCAAGACTTTTGCTGCGCATTAATTCACCGAGGCCGGGAATGACGCGCTCAACGACCTGCAGTGTTGCCTCCGGAGTAATGTCCCGGGGAGAAACACCGGTGCCGCCGGTGGTCAGGATAAGATCGGCGGCATCAGTATCTGCCCATTCCGTCAGAACCTGGACAATCTGGTCGAATTCATCAGCGATGATGCGGCTCTGTGTTGTCACAACGCCACGCTCCGCCAACCAGGCCGACAGGGCCGGTCCGCTTTCATCCACCCGTTCGCCCCGTGAACCTTTGTCGCTTAATGTCAGTATCGCTGCCCTCATATCGATCCCCCGGTATCTCTCCGTCGATTCACTTCTGTATGGCTGCTGCACTCCACTCTGTCTGAAATGCCGCGGCAATGTCGCTGCTTACCGCCGTAAGGGCGCGGCTGTATGCGGCAACAAGCGCCTCATATCCTTCACCGCCGGTCAATTCTTTAATCCGCGTCCGCCCGGTTTGTTGTACGCCATCTGCCGTACGTCGTATTTTCCAGAGTGCGTCAACTGTTACGGCGGAGCCTTCGGACTCAAAGCGCTGGAAATCAACAAAAACCCGATAATCAGCAGTGGTTCCCATATTCTGCGGATAGAATGATACCTGGTCAGATTCGAGCTGGCGTGCCAGATTGTCCGCCAACAGCCGGGGGATACTGCTCCTCAGCGGTTCAGCCCACCGGTGAAATTCCCGTATTTCTATCTGGTTTGTGTGACTCCGTTCCACAAGTTGCGGACGATCGACCAGTTCCGGCACGGTCGGAGTCTCAACGGAGACGGCTGGCATCATTTTGTGCGCTGTTGAGGGTGATATCGGTTTTGATACAATTGGTGCCGTAGCTTCAAGAGCATAATATGTTACCCGGGGTGAGCTGCTGCACCCGAGTGTCATGGCTGCCGCAAAACAGCAGAGAAGCCCGCAGCTGAAGGTGTGCCTCATCGTTATTTCTCCTTTTTGCCCCAGATAAGCGATTCCGGATGACGCTCAAGGTAATCGGCCAGTCCGCGCAACGATTGGCCTGCACGATTCATTTCACGCAGCGCTTCACGAAGATCTTTCTGGAGCGGCGCATCAGCCGAAAGCGTCTGTTGAGCACCACCCATGGTTTTTCGTGCCTCGGCAAGCGTACTGCGCACGTCATCAAGAGATTTGCGTATCTCTGTCAGCATGGAGCGTGCTTCGGGAACGAGAACGGCGTCAACATTCTTGAGCAGCTGGTCAGTATTTTTCAGGGTTGTGTCGAGAGTCTTGATAGCCTGCCGTGTGTCACCGGCAAGCTCCTCCATCGGCAGCTTGTCTATCTTATTGACGATCTGCATGAGCGATGCCTGGAATTGTTCCATGCTTCCGGCGATGGTCGGGAATTCGGGAACCGGCTTACTCCAATCCATTTTAGCTGTGGCGGCCTTTGGGAAAAAATCAAGCGCAACATACAACTGGCCGGTCAACAGATTGCCGCTCCTGAGCTGGGCACGAAATCCATGTTCAACCAGTGAATTAAGCAATTCCCGTGTAGCCACCGGTTTTCGCTGCTGGGATGTGCTCCGGTACCGCGCCTGCAGCCGTTCCGGGTAAAACTGAATCTCGACCGGCATTGAAAATTGCTTGCGCTGCGGATCCAGCTCAAGGTTTATTTTGCTGACTTCCCCAACGGTCACCCCCCGAAGATCCACCGGGGCACCAACTGCCAGGCCGCGAACTGATTCCTTGAAGACCAGAACGTAATTCTCGACGACGGTATCCGGACGTTTCAACGCCTCTTCCTTGCTGGAAAAGAGAGTAAAAACGCTGTTTGCCTGTGCGGGCGGAGCATCAAACCTGTCTTCAGGAGTCTGGAAGGAGATGCCTCCCAGCATAATTGTAAGCATAGATTCAGTCGTTACCTTGACCCCGTTTGCATCAAGGCTTATGTCAATGCCGCTGGCCTGCCAGAAGGTCGTATTCGGCTTGACATACTGATCAAACGGAGCCCGGACAAACACATTAAGAGTCACTCCGCTCCCGTCTTTATCCAGCTCATACGCCATAATCTCACCGACCTGCATGCGGCGGTAAAAGAGTGGTGATGAGATATCGAGCGAACCGATATCCTTTGCATGGAGGACAAATTGACGTCCCGGCACATCCATCGTAACTACCGGAGGGCGGTCAAGCCCCTTGAATGTGCTATTTCTGACGGCGGATGTTCCTACATCCACCCCGATGTAGGAACCCCCCACTAACGTTCCGAGGCCGGATACATTACCTCCGGTGATTCGTGCGCGTACGACCCAGAAGCGGGTATCGGCAACGAGAAACCGCTCGGCCTCCCTGGTCAGCTCGGCAGTCACTACAACATGTGACCTGTCCTTGGCGATTGCTATGCCCTTAACCTCTCCAATCTGTACCTCCTTGTATTTTATCTTCGTCTTACCCGGTTCGAGCCCTTCACCGTTGGGAAAGGATATGGTGATAACCGGGCCGCGCTCCACGTATGATTTGATTGCCAGTGAGGCGCCGATAAGTGCGGCGACGATCGGGATAATCCAGACCAGCTGGAGGCGCCGGCGACGGCGCGGTTGATATACCGCATCGGGAATGGTTGAGAAATCGGGGTTCTGAGATTCATCTATCATATGTTTCTCTCTTTTGCAGTGGGTCCCAGATAAGTCGAGGGTCAAAATACATGGCGCTGAACATGGTGAGTACAACGACTGCGCCGAAGGCTATGGCCCCTGGCCCGGCGGTCACCGTGGCCAAAGAACGGATCTGTACGAGTGTTGCCACGAGGGCTACGACATATATATCCAGCATCGACCACCGTCCCACCAATTCCACCAACCGGAAGAGACGCGTACGTTCACCGATTCGCCAGCTTGATCGCCGCTGCACTGATATCAGCAGCAGGGTAAGTGCAATCAGTTTGAACAAGGGCACCATGATGCTGGCGATGAATACAATTGTTGCTATGCCTTTGAATCCGGTCTTCCAGAGATGAATAATACCGCTCAGGATAGTGTCACTGCGATAATTGAATAGCGAGCCCGTATTCATGATCGGCATGAGATTCGCGGGAATATAGAGTATGTAGGCGGCGATGAGCAGCGCCCAGCTGCGCACGATACCGTTTTTTTTTCGAACATGAAGAGTGGTTCCGCACCGGGAGCAGCGCCCGGAATTGCCATTATTGACCAACCGGGATACCTGTCCGCACACATGGCACGAGCAGAGGCCACGTTCTGCAGCTGTCACCCACTCCTCACTCATTATATTCCCCGTTTTCGACCCGTTGCTCAATCCTGTTCCATACATCTCGCGGATTAAACGAGGAAGCGACTGCAGCAAGCATCAGCGTCAATCCACCGAACGACCAGAGAGCCACCCCGGGAATGATGGTAGAGGTGTCACTTAGTTTGACGATTGAAACAAGGATGCCGAGCATGAAAACTTCAACCATGCCCCATGGCTTGATACCCTGCAGAATTCTGAGTATGAGGGGGATTCCTGCCGGAATAACACGGAATCGGAGTGGCAGAAGGAGATAAATCATCATCATAATCTCGAGAGCCGGTACCAGGACAGCTGTGATACAGGTCAAGGCAGCGATGAGATGCATTTCATGATCCCAGAGGTAGCGAACGGCGCCAAAGAGATGAGTGGCGTTGGGGTTCCCCTTCATTTCAATGCCGAGAAGAGGATATATGTTTGCAATCACGAACAGTATCGCTGCGGCCAGTGCAAAGGCGAGAGAGTTGTCAAGACTGCGGGGAGAGCTGCGGTACAGCAGAGCACCGCAGCGGCTGCAATGAGCCTCCCCTCCGGTGGGAAGGTGAATTTCACGCTGCAGCAGATCACATTCATGACAGGCGATGAGCTTGGCAGGTTGCATTGACATGGTCGTTCAGGCTGTCCTCGAAACGTTTACTTCGTGGCAGAGTACGGATATGCGTAATTGTAGTCAAGTTGAAATAGTAATCTACTTTTTGTACGCATACTGAAAGCCGGAGGGTGAGTGCTCAAGCCCGGCCTCTTACCACCATAGTAACGTGCGATCGGACGTAAATTCTCTCAGCTGTCCGGAGAGAGGGTCAGTGAAGCGAAGCTCTTTCGCGATGAGTTGCAGGGGGGCGCTGAAGTCATCCTCACGTTCTGCATGCAGTTCAGGATAATAGCGGTCGTTCAGTATGCCGAAGCCAAGCCCGCTCATGTGAATCCGCAGCTGATGTGTTTTTCCGGTGACCGGGCGGAGAGTAAAGCGGGCTTTCTCACCTTTGATCTCCTCGAGGATAATGGTTGAACGCGCATTGGTTATGCCGGTCACCGATTTCATCCGAAACCACGGTTCGCCCCGTTCAATCCGGTTTTCGATGTGCCATGAATCCGGTTTTTGGGTCGGCAGACATGAAGCAACGGCGTGGTAGGTCTTGTCAACGCAGCCATTCATGAAGAGTGTTCCGTATTTCCCCCGGCTCTTTTTGTTGACGGAAAAGAGCACCACCCCGGCTGTTTCACGGTCAATGCGGTGAAGCGGAGCAAGGTCTTCAATGCCGGTGCTTCTGCGCAACCGATTTAAAAGACATTCCTCAACATAGCGTCCGCCAGGGGTAACGGGGAGAAAATGGGGTTTGCAGGCAACCAGAATCTCGTCGTCGCGAAACAGAATTTTTTCAGTAAATGGTATATGCGGCTCGGTACCGACTTCGCGAAAATAGAAAATGCGTCCGAGAGGCAGGTACTCGGAATCAACAGTTATCTGCCGGGAGCTCCCGTCATACACTTTCCCCTCAGTAATCCGTTTTTTCCATGTTTCAGGAGTAATAGCGGGAAAGCGTGTGCTCAGGAATGTAAGGATGGTAGGGTACGGTTTCTCTGCTTTCGGCATGGTAACGATTGAAGGGTGATTCGACATTCCCATGTAAGATGTTCCTTGTCGACAGTGAACTGGTGGTGATGATCACGGATCACATATCATAAGTCAATCTGTTTCATCAAACGGGCGCCTGGCGGCTGTCAAATGTACTCCGGATGTTGTCGCAAACTGCAGCACCCCGGTGTCTCCATAAAGTCCGGGGTGCTGTCGACGCTGAAGCAGGAACAAACGTTGGGAAACTACCATTGAGGGTCTGTCTGTCTGTTCTGCAGCCGCTGGTGTGCCGCGCGGTCTTCATCGGGAGTTGTCTGCATTGACAACGAACGGTCATTTCTGCTTACCAATTTCACGTACACGATAAATGCAGCCGATATCACTGTAACAATGGCGCTGAAAGCACCAACCAATAATCGTAACATATGAGCATCATTCATTCCGGTTATCTCCTTGAGTGTTGTCTGTATTAAAAGTCTGGATCTATTCCGCGTTTAAAAAAAGTGCCAGTTCTGTACGTTGTGTTGCGGTAATGCTGAGGCCTTTATGGCCAATAGCGAATTTATCCGCGACGGCGCCGCCTTTGCCAATCAGGTTCGGTGCGGAACCGGAGGGGTCATAGCCGCCCATCATGTGGCAGTTGGAACAGAGCGAGTCATAGATTTGCCTGCCGGTCGAACAGGGTGATACCGGCGCGGCTTCAAAGGCCGGTATTATAATGGCCGCCTGGACCGGAAGCCCGTGGTCGCCATCGACATTAACTGTGCTGGCGGTAAGTATACCGTTCTGTACGTCGCCTTTTATTTCGACCTTTACCCCGTTAGCAAGCTCACTACGAGCACCGTGGTGGTACATCGTAGCTGGTGTGAGCTGTACCGGTTGTCCGTTGACAGTGAAGGTGCCGTCTATTTCATCATACTCTGATACCAGCCCGCCTTGTTCCGCATGGCCGCGCTCCAGGCGATTGTGCCGGAGGCTGATACGCGACGCCTCCATTACTCCATTAACGTATGTCCCCTGTATCTTGACCACGAGTTCATCTTCGAGCCGCAGTACAGGGAGTGTGGCAGCGGCGGCATAATCGACAACGATATTGCGTACGGCAAAGGTCCTGGCAATACTGTCAAAGTTGCTGATCGGACCTGATACATAGTGATCACATTGAGTATTTTTTACCTCTATTCTGGTGGCTTCAATGACTCCTGCTGCCCCTGAAAGTCCGTGGATTTCAACCTGCTGACCTTCATGCAGTTCGGAAATCCCGGTTACTCCGTCAAAAACAGTCAGGTCCTGTATCAGTACCTTCTGACCGAGTACGGTCAGGCTCCCGGCTTCACCATCAATCCGCTCAATAACGCCTTCCAGCTCTTCGTTTATATCAATTCCGGTTGCCGTGCACTCTGAGCCTGCCATATTTCCGGTGATCGTTACCCGCATACCCGGCTTGATATCTTCAGGTGCGGCAGGGTCACCGTTCCGCGTTACGGTGGCATTATCAGTCGTGTATGTGACGTTATTTACTGTTATCTGGAGCCCGTTCACTCCGCTTGCACTTCGTGCGACTGTTCCTACGCTTATGCCTGCTGTTATCTGCGGAGTTGGTGAAGAACTGCCGCAACCGGTGAGAGTAAGCAGTCCGAGGCAGAAGTATAGAATCCGTTGTCGGATGATTTTTACCATATGTGCCCCCTCTTTTTTTCTGTTCATGCTGCGCCACGATATTTCTACATCGTGTCGTCACAACTGCCTGCCGGTATCGCATCACCTCCCTGAACAGTTCCCGGAAAAAATAAAGCCGGGTTACCGCATATCTTGAGTGATATTTCGGTAACCCGGCTATCTCGAAGAGACCCAGTAGGCTTTCCGCCCCATTCTCGCGAATGGTTTAGTATTATCGTGTATCGTGCAGCAAATTCAGTGCGGAACTGAAAAGAAGAAGCCGGTCCGCCTGATATCTGTTCGATATTTCGGCATCCCGGCTATCTCGATGAGACCCTGTAGGCTTTCCGCCCCACCTTCACAGGTGGTTTAGTATTATCGTGTATCGTTCTGCAGTCTGCATTGACAGTGCGGCAGTTTAGTTGATTGGCACAGTTTAGTCAAGTGATTCTTTTCAGTTTGCTATGGTTTGTGTCTGAACGGCTGAACGATTGATCAATTGTCCGCTTGTAATTATCCCAATATTTTTTCGTTGATACCGCTTCAGTACATTTTCCATTTTGTTGCGGGAAGCAACCGCATCTGTAACAACAGTGACCTTGTAGCCGCGGTTCAGTGCGCCGAGTGCGGTAAAGTAGACACAGTAGGCGGCATCAACTCCGGTCAGGTACAGTTCGTTTACCTGATTATGTATCAGCAGTTGTTCAAAATCACGATTTGAGAAGGCGTCTGTTCTGTTCTTTTCAAAGTCGTTGTTATTGATCAGTTTGACACGCCGGTCGACAATCACCTTTCCCGCTCGTCTGCCGCCATGCAGTCGAACAAAGAAGTTGTTGCTGAAAACCTGTCGTATATACGCGACTTCCATGCCTGCCAGCGGCGCAAAATCGATCAGTCGATTAACGTTGGCAATCAGGCCGTTAGCGGGTGGGGCGGTTACCGGTTGGCGACCATCCGTACCGGAATAGCCTTCCTGTATATCAAGCACTACAAGCGCAGCCCGAGGATTCTGATAACGCTCTATTTTCTTTCCATTCGTGGCCATGAACATGCTGCGGAACATCATGGCAGCAGCCAAAAAAACAATAGTGACAATAAGTCCGGATAGTGTGTACAGATACGGATATATGTGCATGGTATCTCTCCTTGTGCACAGAGAAATCGGTCCTGCCTATTTGCCTCGCCGTGAACTGTTGAAGACAGTTTTTGGAGCACCGCCTGCTGACCCCGGTCGTGACTGCAGGGGGCGTCCGGCTGGTTTGCTGCCAGGATGATCGGGTTTAAACGGGTTTATCGTCCCCTCAGAACCTTTTTTTACGTCTGAAGGTTTCCGTGTCGGACGTGGTTCTCGTGGCGGGCGGGCAAACTCTGCATCCTTTTTTGGAGCCGGAATGCTGTAGTTAAAGCCTTCGACGGTGCGGCGCTGAAGCGGCGCACCAAGTTTTTTCTCGATGGTTCGTACCATGACCGTATCTTCGCTGCATACCATCGTAAATGCATCGCCGCTTTTCGCCGCGCGACCGGTTCGGCCTATGCGATGAACATAGGCTTCAGGAGTATCAGGTATATCATAATTAACAACATGGGATATCTGCGAGACATCGATGCCGCGTGCGGCAATGTCGGTAGCTACAAGAATCTGATAGTTGCCGTCACGGAAACCGTCCAGCGCGGCCTGACGGCGATTCTGCGACAGGTTGCCCTGAAGAGATGCCGCTTTGTATCCTGCTTTGTCCAGCTGTTCGCCCAAGCGCTTGGCACGGTGCTTTGTGCGTGTAAATATCAGTACAGAGTCAGTATCGGTATGTTTCAGCAGTTCCAGTAGCAGGGCGGTTTTCAGGTGCTGTTCGACGGGATACAAGGCGTGAGATACGGTGACTGGTGGAGCTGTGTTACCAACCTGAACCGTTACCGGATCTATCAATATATCCTGAGCCAGTTTGTTGATGCTGGGCGGCATTGTTGCCGAGAATAACAGCGTCTGACGTTTAGCAGGAATATGTCCCAGAATTTTGCGGATATCGGGAAGAAATCCCATATCAAACATCTGATCGGCTTCATCAAGTACCAGTACTTCGAGGCAGGAGAGGTTTATGGTGCCTTGACCGATATGGTCAAGCAAGCGTCCCGGGCAGGCGACAACTATATCCACTCCGTTTTTAAGGGCCTGGATCTGCGGATTGACGTTAACACCACCATATACAGTGACACTTTTAAGTCTGGTCTGTTTTCCTAACTGTAGAAAGGATCCGTTAATCTGCTCTGCCAGTTCGCGGGTTGGCGCCACAACAAGCGCACGGACAGTTCCGCGTTTACCATCCATCAAGCGATTCAGGATCGGCAACGCAAAAGCGGCTGTTTTGCCGGTACCGGTCTGTGCCAGACCCATAACGTCTCGGCCCTGCATAACGGTTGGAATTGATTGCTGCTGAATAGGGGTCGGTGTAGAATAACCGGCATCTTTGATACTTGCTGCAATGACGGGGTGAAAATTAAACTCTTGAAACTCCATGATACTCCTTCTTTCTGTTTGTACGAAAAAAGCCCCGGAGCTTTCCGGGGCTTGCAATAACGTGCTATCCGGTACGACAATTGTAGTGTTCGTACCATACCAGTTTCTGCTGATATGTGTCAAGAAGGCAATACATACTACTTTTCTATTGAAAGTCCTGCATGTCTCCAACCGGCCATATGTCCATCCAGAAGCGTCACGTTGCGATACCCGTACATGCCGAGTATCCCCTGCGCTATCTGGGCTCTCGGGCCATGTTCACAGGTGACCACCAGCTCCGTATTCTTGTCCTCTGGCAAGCGCACCATTTTGAACAGGATTTTCATGGATGGCGCATGAATGGCGCCCGGAATGTGCCCGTTTGTAAATTCAAAACCACTGCGAACATCGAGAATGCACGGCTTTTCTTTAGACTTGATCTTTCGGCTCAATTCCTTTGCGTTCACAAAATCTCCTTCAGACGTGAGAGTCATATCCAACCTGGATGTCTACAATACTACTCTGCGACACAAACTTCTTGCACCACAAAAGGTGCTGTTTTGTATGAAATGTAGAAAAATGGTTGAGAATAATGATTATAAAAAGAGAAAGAGCGGCATATCTGCCGCTCTTTCTGTGAAGCTGATTAAATAAACAGGTAATTATTTACGAACGGCTTTACCAGCTACCTGCATGCGGATGATTGCACGCTCAAGAGCCAACTCATAAATTCTGTGTTGTTTGTCTTCCTGGGTCAGTTTTTTGAGAGCTTCCTCAGCACGCCCAAGAGCGGCTTTGGCACGCTCCACATCGATCTCTGCTGCGGTCTCTGCTGTCTCTACAAGAACAATGATTTTGTCGTCCTGAACTTCAAAATAACCCCAGTTGAGGGACATGTGCTCAGTAACGCCATTGTTTTTGTAGGCAAGTTCACCGATTTTAAGCGATGTCAAAAATGGTGCATGGCCGGGTAATACCCCGAACTCACCAAGTCTTCCGGATGCAGTGACTTCCTCAACCTCAGTTTCAACAACTTTTTTATATGGTGTAACTATTTCGAGTTTCATCTTTTCAGCCATATATCATTCCTTGTTAGGGAGATCGTCTCCCGTAAGGTTAATTATACCGCAGCCAGCTTTGCAGCTTTTTCGATAGCTTCTTCAATGGATCCGACCATGTAGAACGCCTGCTCAGGCATACTGTCATGTTTGCCGGCAACGATTTCCTGGAAGCCTTTGATCGTGTCCTTGAGTTCAACATATTTACCTGGTGATCCGGTGAACGCCTCAGCAACAAAGAACGGCTGTGACAGGAATCTCTGAATTTTACGGGCGCGGGCAACAACCAGTTTGTCTTCTTCGGAGAGTTCGTCCATACCAAGGATGGCGATAATATCCTGAAGGTCTTTGTACTTCTGAAGTACGTACTGAACCGAACGTGCAACTGCGTAGTGCTCGTCACCGATTACCTGTGGGTCAAGAATACGTGATGTTGAGTCAAGCGGGTCAACAGCAGGGTAGATACCGAGCTCGGCAATCTGACGGGAAAGAACGGTCGTTGCATCCAGGTGGGCAAATGCGGTAGCCGGTGCCGGGTCAGTCAAGTCGTCAGCAGGTACGTAGATAGCCTGAACCGAAGTAATGGAGCCTTTCTTCGTGGAGGTAATACGCTCCTGAAGCTCACCCATTTCAGTAGCAAGTGTCGGCTGGTAACCAACAGCAGAAGGAATTCGTCCGAGAAGCGCTGAAACCTCGGAACCCGCCTGAGTAAAACGGAAGATATTATCGATGAAAAGGAGAACGTCCTGACCTTCTTCGTCACGGAAGTACTCAGCAACGGAGAGAGCTGTCAGAGCAACACGTGCACGTGCACCAGGAGGCTCATTCATCTGGCCGTACACAAGTGCTGCCTTATCAAGAACGCCGGATTCCTTCATTTCCATCCAAAGGTCATTTCCCTCACGGGTACGCTCGCCAACGCCTGCGAATACTGAGTAACCACCGTGCTGCTTGGCGATGTTGTTGATCAGTTCCATAATAAGAACGGTCTTGCCAACCCCGGCACCACCGAACAGGCCGATTTTACCACCACGAGCATATGGTGCGAGCAGGTCGACAACTTTGATGCCGGTCGTAAAGGCTTCTACCTTGGTTGACTGGTTTTCGAAAGTAGGGGCCTCACGATGAATGCCGTACTCCTTCTCATTACCAATCGGGCCCATTTCGTCAACAGGCTCACCTATAACGTTCATGATGCGGCCGAGAGTTTTTGCACCAACAGGCGCGCAGATCTGCTTGCCGGTATCGATAACGACCTGACCACGCTTAAGACCGTCGGTGGAGTCCATGGCGATCGTACGTACTGAATTCTCACCAAGGTGCTGGGCAACTTCCAATACCAGATTGTTTTCACGGTCATCAATGGCCGGATTTGTCACGCGCAACGCGTGGTAGATCTCCGGCAGTTTGCCGGGCTCAAATTCAACGTCGATAACGGCGCCGATAACCTGCGAAATTTTACCTGTATTCTGACTCATGGAACGGTGTCCTCCTGCGGCCCTGAGGCCTCATATAGTGTTACGTAAAAGTATTAACCTTTAATTGATTCGGAACCGGAGATGATTTCCATCAGCTCCGTTGTAATGGCGGCCTGACGAGCACGGTTGTACTGGAGTGTCAGTTTGCCGATCATTTCGTTGGCGTTCTTTGATGCACTGTCCATAGCTGTCATGCGTGCGCCATGTTCACCGGCAACTGTTTCAAGCATAGCCTTGAAGAGTTGAACCTCGATGTTCTTCGGCAGTATCTCCGCGAGTAATTCTTTAACAGTTGGTTCATAAATGAATTCAACCGGAGTTTCTTCGGTTTCAGCCGCTTTTTCAGGAACCACCGGCAACATCTGCTGGAAGGTTATATCCTGTGTCATGACAGTGCGGAATGAGTTGTAGAGAAGCTCAACCTGGTCGTACTCTTCAGCCACAAAGCCGTCGATTACTTCCTGGGCCAGCATCGCTGCTGTCTGGTAGTTTGGCTTTGCCAGAACGTTGGCGAAGTTTTTATATACCGTATAGCGGCTTTTCAGAAATTCATAGCCCTTACGGCCGACGGTCATAACGCTGATCTGCTCGTACGAAGCGGATTTTTCTTTGATATAACGGTCAGCAGCCTTGCAGAGGTTGGTGTTGAAACCACCGCAGAGACCACGATCCGAAGTAAGAACAATCAGAAGAAGTTTCTTTGCTTCGCGTTTTTCAAGTAGCGGGTGCAGATCGCCCTCAAGGTTTGCCGACAGGTTCTGCAGCACTTCACCCAGTTTTTTTGCATACGGGCGAGCAGCAACTACATTTTCCTGGGCACGGCGCAGTTTTGCCGCCGAAACCATTTTCATGGCCTTGGTTATCTGGCGCGTATTTTTTACGGAGACGATCCGTTTTTTAATGCTTTTAAGGCTTGCCATATCTCAAACCGTCCTTGATTACGCGGTAAATTCTTTCTTCAACTGGCCCATTGCGGCAATGATTCTGCTTTTCATGTCGTCATCGATCGCCTTTTTGTCGCGCAGTTCTGCAAGCAGTTCGGCCTGACGGTTATCAAAGAACGCATAGAGTTCTGTTTCGTACTTACGAAGTGCTGACACGGGATACTCATCGAGGAAACCATTATTGGCGGCAAAGATAACAAGAACCTGCTTTTCGTTCGGAATTGGACGATACTGAGGCTGCTTGAGAATCTCAACAAGACGTACACCGCGCTCCAGCTGCATTTGAGTCGCTTTGTCCAAATCGGATCCGAACTGTGCAAATGCTGCCATCTCGCGATACTGTGCAAGGTCAAGACGGAGGGTACCGGCAACCTGCTTCATTGATTTTGTCTGTGCAGAACCACCGACTCGGGAAACCGAGAGACCAACGTTAATAGCCGGACGGACGCCGGAGAAGAAAAGGTCGGACTCCAGATAAATCTGGCCGTCAGTAATTGAAATAACGTTTGTAGGAATATACGCCGAAACGTCGCCGGCCTGGGTTTCAATGATCGGCAGTGCGGTTAAAGAACCGGCACCACGTGCATCAGACAATTTACAGGCGCGTTCCAGCAGGCGGCTGTGCAGATAGAAAACGTCACCCGGATATGCCTCACGACCTGGTGGGCGGCGAAGCAGCAGCGAAAGCTGACGATAGGCAACAGCCTGCTTGGAAAGGTCATCATAAATAATCAGGGCATGTTTACCAGTGTCACGGAAAAACTCACCCATAGTAACGCCGGTATATGGCGCGATAAACTGGAGCGGTGCTGATTCGGAAGCGGTTGCAGCAACAACTATGGTGTAATCCATAGCGCCATGCTCAGTCAGTTTTGATACAACCTGGGCAACAGTTGATCGTTTCTGGCCGATAGCAACGTAGATACAGACAACATCGCCACCCTTCTGGTTAATGATTGTATCGATGGCAACAGCGGTCTTGCCGGTTTGACGGTCGCCGATGATGAGCTCACGTTGTCCACGGCCGATCGGTACCATCGAGTCAATAGCTTTAAGGCCGGTAGCCATCGGCTGATGAACCGATTTACGGTCAACAATACCGGGGGCTTTGATCTCAACCTTGCTAAAGTTATTGGTGTTGATTGCGCCTTTGCCATCGATCGGCTGACCGATTGCGTTGACAACTCGACCAATCAAAGCATCGCCTACCGGGACTTCGGTAATGCGGCCGGTTCTCTTGACGGTGTCGCCTTCCTTGATCTCGGAGAATTCGCCGAGAATAGCCGCTCCGACGTTATCTTCCTCAAGGTTGAGAACCATACCGGTTACGCCGCCGGGGAACTCCAACAACTCGCCAGCCATGGCACCAGCCAGGCCGTGAATACGGGCAATACCGTCGCCGATTGAGATGATAGTGCCGGTTTCAGACACTTCAACTTCTTTGCCATACTCTTTGATCTGTTTTTTGATAATCTCGCTGATCTCTTCGGCTCTGATTTCCATGGATGCTCCTACCCCTTCTGTAATATATCTTTAATCCGTTTAAGCTGAGTCCTGACACTGTTATCGTAGGCAATGTCGCCAATCTGGGTTACGACACCACCCAGCAGCGAAGCATCAACCACCATTTGCGGCACAACTTTTTTTCCGCTCTTCTTTTCTAGGGCGCCCTGAATTGCTGCTATCTGGACACTGTCCAACGGGAATGCCGTTGTTATCAACGGACGGATCACGCCGGAAAATTCGTCGGCTAATGTTTCGTAGGTCTGGACTATCTGTCCGAGGAACGCAACGCGGTTCTTGTCAACCAGCAGCATCAGAAAGTTGCTCACCAGTTCCGAACAGGCAGACTTTTCAGCCAGTTCTTTCATAATGGACTTTTTCTGAATCTGTGTGAGAGCCGGGTCAGCAAATGCCGCACGCAGTTCAGAACTGCTGCTGAATATACCGTCAATTACAGCAAGCTCATCACGGAAGCGGTCAATCAAGCCACCTTCCGATCCAAGCTGTACGAGTGCTTTGGCGTATCGTTTCGCAAGCGCGTTATTGATCACTGGATCTGTACCACCTTGTCAAGATATTCACCGACAAATCGGTCGTGGTCGCTTTTCTGAATAGCGCCCGTCAGCTTGCCGGTTGCAATTTCAACTGCAAGCCTGGCCGCTTCTGCACGCAGTTCATTGCGGGCTTTTACTGTTTCCTGCTCAGCAGAGAGCGCTGCCTGGGCAACTATTTTTGCTGCGGCATTATTTGCCTCTGCAATAATTCGGCTCTTTTCCTGCTCCCCTTCACGTACAATCGCAGCGTGAAGTTCGTCAATTTCCTTCGATGCCTGGTCGAGCCTGGTGCTGTACTCGCGTAATTTTGCTTCCGCCGCATCACGAGCTGCCTCGGCATCTTTCAGGCTTGCAGCAATTTCAACCTGACGTGCTGCCAGCGAACCTTTTACATCAGCTTTTTTGAGTGCCCAGATAATTATGCCAAGCAGTACAGCAAAGTTAAGTACGCGCCAGCCAAAGTCCTTCATCTGCGCACCACTGTCAGGGTGGTGTGCTCCGCCGCCCCCTTCAGATGCAAATCCTGCTGAAGCTACCAGAACAAGTGCGGACATATATGCCAGCGTGATGATTATTTTTTTAGTGCGATCGGATACCACATTCATCTACAGGCTCCTCCCGAGGATTTTCTCACAAATGTCACCGGACAGAACCTCGGCCTGCTTTTTCAGCAGTTCCCGCGCTTCACCAGCTTCTTTAGCAACTTTTTCACGAATTGAAGCGAGTGAATCGGTTGCCTGTTTGCGCGCTTTTTCAAGTACTGCAGTCTCTTCGGCCTGGGCCACTTTCAGCGCATCTGCACGTCGGGCACCTGCTTCAGTCTTTGCCGCATTCAAACGGGCCTCATACTGGGCCATTTTACTCTGTACTTCCGCATCAACCGAAACCGTCTTTTCTCGGGCGGAATCGATTACCTGACGACGGTCAGCCAGAACCTTACGGATCGGTTTGTACAGAAAGACGTTAAGTACGAGGACGAGTATGCCGAAATTGATCAGCTGGATTACGAACGATAAATTTAATTCAATCACGACCTACCCCTTGCAGGCATGCTTTAGTTGTATACAGTATACCGAGATACAGGTTCAAAACTGAGGGTAACTATCATAGTTATCGAATCGATGTCAAGTTAAATGAATGAAGCAGCGTATTTAATTTTCTTGTTTCACATGTCCAGCATGTCAATTATGCGGGTAAGTTCATCCGAATCACTGAAATGAATTTCAAGCCGGCCACCTTTGGAACCTACTTTCCGAATTGCTACACGTGACTGGAAGCGCTTCTGCAGCTGCTCTTCGAGTGACGACATCAGCAAGTCGGGTTGCTGCAAACGTTTGGCGGGTATTGGATGGGGATTGAGTTTGAGTTTGCGTACGAGCTCTTCAGTTGCCCGGACGCTGAGCTGTCGATGCAGTATTTCGTGGCGGGCTTTTTCAATCTGCTCGCTACTGTCAAGTGACAGCAGGGCACGTGCATGTCCCATGCTGAGGCGTTCCTCTACGATGTCCTGCTGTATCTCATGAGGCAGCTTGAGGAGCCGGAGTGAGTTGGTCACTGTTGTGCGATTCTTTCCGACCCTGCGAGCAACATCTTCCTGCGAGATGCTGAATTGCTCAACCAATGAACGATATGCCTGGGCCTCTTCAATAGCATTCAGGTCCTGCCGCTGAATGTTCTCGATGAGCGCAAGTTCCATTACAGCATCCGGTGTCGCCTCACGGATAACAATCGGGATTTCATGAAGCCCAGCTTTTTGAGCAGCCCGCCAGCGGCGTTCACCGGCGATAATCTCATAACCGTCGTCCTTCCGGGTGACAACCAGCGGCTGTATTATCCCCTTTTCGCGGATAGAAGCGGCCAGTTCGTCAAGTTTGTCAGCCGCAAAATGCTTCCGCGGCTGGTTCCGGTTCGGGTGAATCTTTTCGATCGGGCACACAAAATAATTCCTGGACTCATCGACCGTTTCTGTTACGTGCAACAGCGCAGCCATCCCTTTGCCGAGGCCGCCAATTCTAGCCATTCTGGTTCTCCCTCTGAATAATTTCACGTGCCAGTTGCAGGTAGCTGGCTGCCCCGCGTGAGGTGATATCATAATATATTACCGGCTTACCGTGGCTGGGAGCCTCTGCTAATCGTACGTTACGGGGGATTATTGACTCAAATACCTGGTCAGGGAAGTGGGCACGGATCTCTTCCGCAACATCTTTTCCCAGGTTGCTGCGGGCATCGTACATGGTTAAAAGAATACCCTCTATCTTCAAAAGCGGATTAATCATCTTCTGGATCAATTTGATTGTGCGCAGTATCTGTGAAAAACCCTCCATAGCGTAGAATTCGCACTGAAGAGGTATCAGTACTGAGTCTGCTGCTGTCATGGCATTGATGGTCAGAAGATTTAATGATGGCGGGCAATCGATGATGATATAGCTGTACTTCTCAACCAGTGAGGAGAGGACAAATTTAAGCCGTTGCTCACGACCAATCTCCGATGCCAATTCCAGTTCCGCACCGGCAAGATCAGAGTTTGCCGGCAGGATATGCAGAAACGGATGTCCGGTGTCAACAATCAACCCGCTTGCATCAATCTCATTAATTAATGTGTCGTAGACTGTTTGCTTGAGAGTGGACTTGTCCACTCCAACTCCACTGGTGGCGTTGCCCTGAGGGTCAATGTCGACAAGCAGGGTCGGCTTTTCAGCTGCAGCAAGGCACGCTGCAAGGTTGACGGCAGTAGTTGTTTTTCCGACGCCGCCTTTCTGGTTGGCGATACAAATGATCTTTGAGTGTAATTTCAAGGGATTGGGCTCTTTTCAGTGGATACTTCTGAAATCGTACTTCGAGTTTTGCGTGGCGGGAATGTAGCACAGTCCCTGTCAATCGTCAAAGGAAAGACCACAAACATGGCGGGATCGCTCCCGCCATGTGTCTTCGGTATTCAGCTACTCGACTTTTTTGATAGAGAGCGATGACGCTCCACGATTTGAAATGCCTGGTCGTTGCACTGTCTGCAGAAATAGCAGTTCATTACGGGTTTCATCAAAAAAGTAGTCTGGCATATAGTTCTGGGTCTCGCGAGTTCGCCACTTCTCTTCAAGACTTGACCCGTTCCATGTCAGACAGTAAACCGCACCACGTTTGTACGAGCGGGCGTTACCCAGCACCCAGAAGCCGTCGTTCTTGCCGACCAGAAGTTCACCTTTTGATGTGACCTGGATGCGTTGATTCTGGAAAATCCACCGGAATCTGTCACCGGACACACGTTGATTCGCATCATCCTCTTTCTGGAAAAACAATTCTGAACCACCGAACTTGTCATTACTGCGCCAGAGTTCTTTCAACTGTTCGTCATATACGATTACGTAACCGTCGGGATTAATGACGGCAGTAAAGGTCTTGCCGTCGCGGTCGCGAAACTGATTGAAACTGTAGATTGTCCCGAAGCGTGGCATTTTGAGCGGATTCTTCAAATTAATGGTAGCGCCGACTCGAGTTGCTTCGGCAACTTCACCAAAGAAATCATCGTCGCGTCCCATGCTCTGGGCATAGAGCTTCTTTGCCCCTCCGGACAGAGCAGTGCTGCGGAAGTAGTAGGGGAGTTTCTCTGCGACCATAACCAGGGAATCACCTTTGACGCGCCAGACTTGTGATGATAATTCACCTGAGCGGATTATCGTCAGATATATATCGAGAGAACCATCGCCGCCTGTTATCGTATCCAGAGAAATGATTTTATCAGCGGGTTTGAGTTCCATCTCAGCCACCAGTTTCATTTCTTTTTCCTGACGGTAATAGGCAAGCCGTCTTTCTTCTGCCAGAAAAATATCCCGACTACCGTCCTTTAAGATTGTGCCGACCGCAATCAGAGTGGCTGCACCGTTCAGGCGCTGGCTTATCCATCCATTGGCTGCACCTTTTTCGAGCTCGCGTGGCTTGATAAAATCTCCGGTTGCCGCTGTCATTACGTTTGTCTTGGCAGCACTAGCGACTGTTGTATCAGCAGTAATCTGTTGAGCAGTATGGGATGATTTGACCAATTCTGTGGTAAGCTTTTCGGCCAGTTTGCCGACGGCCGGAATCAACTCATCCTGGGTGTCGCCCTGGACAAACGCTCTGATAACAGTGTTACCAACCGCTGTCGGTGTCGCGACTGCATCAATGCTGAACATTTTGCCGATTGATATGTAGGTGGCGCTTATAACTGCATCTGCCCCCGCTACATTCCCAACTACGGTAACCCGGTCACCACTCAGGCGGGAGGCTAACAGCGTCTGCATGGTTGTCTTCAACTCATCGCGATTATGTGCCCCCGTAATGTTGATCTCCCCCATGAATACTCGCACCTGTGCGGCTATTGTTGGTACCGCAGTTATTGGCACCAGCAGCAGTGCAAACAGGACTATTAATGGTTTCATTTTTCCCCCGTTCATTTTTTGATTGCGGATTATGGCACAAACCCATCGCGCAGGTCAAAAAAAAGGGCGGGATTTCTCCCGCCCTCACGTTCATATGCTAATCTTAAAATTAGAACGTATAGTTAAACATAATTTCTGTCAGGTAAGGGTTGTCTGGTGTTTTATTAGCAGCAACGCCAGTACCAACACCTTTGTAACGATCACCCAATACTACATATGCTGCTTGAAACGTGGAGGTGAGGTTGCTGAAAAGCTTATAATTCAAAGATGCGTTAAGTTCAGTTCCCATGTATTTGCTGCTGGAACTCGTGGTTGTATTACGCTGAGCATCCATGCCAACGCCAATGTTTGCAGAGGCTGAAAGATCTTTCTTGATATCTGCACCAAAACCAACCGTGCCGAGAAGAAGGCCTTGGTCGCCGTTGTTAGTAGAAGTCACAAGAGCCTTGTCAGTATCCATAGCATAGATGGTTCTCATAAGCAACGCCATGTTAGATGAATAAAAGGTGCTTGAAGAGCCAGGACCGCCATTCGGTGTGGTCTGGAAGGCGCTACTTTTCTTTGCGTCTTTACCGTCATCGCCGGATGCGTACAGGATAGAAGCGCTCAAGGAGCCAGGACCAACCGCTGCCTTAGCTGCAACCTGTGCAGCAAATGCCAGTAAATCTCTTCTGGCACTATCCTCGCCTGCCTGCAGAAGAACAAATCCATCAACAGCTACAGTACCCATTTTGGCTGCGGCATTAACACCTATCGTATGAACATCCTGAGTCTTATAGGTCATATCATTGCGGTACAGGTAATAGGAACCACCTACAGTCATGTCTTTGTTAAGGTTGTATTTGGCGTCTAAAACGTAGAGGTCAGCAGTTTTACGACCACTAGTAACATTGGACGCATTCAGTGCTCCTGCTGCTGTCCATGTTGTCCCATCAAAGAGACGGGCAAAGCCAGCGGTAGCTTTTACACCGCCGAGATTTTTACTCAGGAATACGCCACCCAGATCATCGTTGAAGTAAATGCCCTTGTACGCATCAGTGAAACCCTGGATACCCAATTTTACATTTGCACCGGTCAGTGGGCAGTTAAAATCAAGATACACGTTCTTTGTTTCAAGGTTCACGCTGTCAGCGCCGGCAGCGCCGCCAATTCCACGACCACCGTTGCCTCCTGAATTGTCACCCCATGTTGAGTCCATCTCAAAATGGGTAACCAGTTTCAGGTCGTCACTGGCTTTTGCAATATATTGAATGCGTGCGCGCTGCTCAAATTCCATCATCGTTTTCGCATCCTTTGCTAAAACACCTCCCAGTGTGGCATCTGCATTTTCAAAATTCGACATAATTGCGCGCAGACGGTACATACCGTGAAACTCGTTCTCAAAGGCAAATGCCGGTACGGAGATTGCTGCGAGTGCGCCTGCTGCTGTTGCGATTGCTACTGTTTTTTTAAAATTCATGTGTGTTCCTCCCATTGTATGATTAGTTGCTTGTACAACTGCGGTTAACGTACTGTCAGATTAGCTTGATGCCGTTGCTCACCACCTTTCGGAGTCAATTTGGCCTGAACCTCTCTGGTGCCAGCGCCATTAAAAGTAATAATGAGTCTTCAAAGCACAAATACCTTTAGGCATCCGGCTCAGAAGCGGTTGCCTAAAGGTATGATTATCCCTACGCATATGTTTACTTGATTCTGAAACGTTCACAGTGTGTTTCGCTCCCGGTAGTTGCTGCCAGCCTCGCTGGTGTTCAGTAATTATAGTCGGTTAGCTACTTGATAGGTACGTTGTCTCAGGTGCTGTTCTATTTGGAACGGATATATAAACTACAAATCAAACGTATGTCAACACAAAATTATTAATGTTCGGCTAACTGACTGTAAAAAATAGAAATTACGCGTCAATATCCTGTTTTATATTCAATGTCCTGACTGGCACAATTCCGTCAGAACACCATTACTGCTTTTCGGGTGTATAAACGCAATACGGGTACCATGCGCGCCATGGCGCGGCTGTTCGTCGATCATGCGGGTGCCGTCACTACGCAGTTTGCGTATCGCCGCTTCGATATCAGCGACTTCATAGGCTATATGGTGGATGCCGGGGCCATTCTTTTCTATGAACTTCGCCACCGGGCTGTCCTCTGCTGTCGGTTCCAGAAGTTCTATCATCGATTCGCCGATCTGCAGCATGGCGACCCGCACCTTCTGTTCGGTAACCTCCTCAATCCCGGAGAGGGTCATGCCTAGGTTGTCGCGGTAGAAGGGGACTGAATCGTCAAGTGATTTTACGGCAATACCGATATGATTTATTTTTGTAAGCATTTAAACCTCTTTGTAATAACACGGAGATACGGAGAAACGGAGAATGTCAACAGACGATTCTTTTAATTCCGTCTTTAAGTAGCTTTGTGTAAAAATTTAACAGAAGCCCCGTCCGAATACCTGACAATTTGAGATATGTAAAAAGTTGTGCTTCATGGACAGGTAGCAATTTATCAACACACTTCAACTCTATGATAACCAAATTATTAACAACCATGTCTATTCGAAGGCTGTCATCTAGTTTGATATCCTTATAGCTGATCGGCAATTGTTTTTGTCTTTCAACACGTAAACCAGACTGCTTAAGCTCGTATTCAAGGCATGTTTCGTAGACTGATTCTAACAACCCTGGACCAAGTGCGCTGTGAACAGTCACCCCACAGCCAATAATCACGTCAGTCAACTTGGATTCAAAGAGAGTTATCTCCGTTGCACCGTTGCTCCGTGTTATTCCATGCATTACAGTACTACAGTCTCCGTATGCTTCCCGAAAACCACTCTGAACACATCGGCAATTTCACCCAGAGTTGCGTAGGTCTTTACCGCTGCCAGAATATGCGGCATGAGGTTGTCGGTGCTTTTCGCGGCAGCTTCCAGTTGCGCCAGAGATGCTTTTACGGCAGCGTTGTCACGACTACCCTTCATTGCTGCCAGTGACGCTTTCTGTGAAATCTCTACCTCTTCCTTCACCTTGAGCAGACCGGTTGGAGGTGGTTCCGTGACGGTAAACTTATTGACGCCAACAATGATCAGCTGGTCTTTTTCAATGTCCTTCTGGTAGCAGTAGGCTGAATCCTGAATTTCCTTCTGTTGGAATCCACGGGAAATTGCCTCAACTGCTCCGCCAAGGCTGTCAATCTTTGCAATGTATTCCAGTGCAGCCTTTTCAATCTGGTCGGTTAGTGATTCCACCAGAAATGACCCTGCCAGTGGATCGATGCTGTCTGCCGCACCGGATTCATAGGCGATAACCTGTTGTGTGCGCAGTGCAATCCTGACTGAATCTTCAGTCGGCAGTGCCAGCGCTTCGTCGCGGGAGTTGGTATGCAATGACTGGGTTCCTCCCAATACAGCAGAAAGAGCCTGGATAGTGACGCGCATGATGTTGTTGTCAGGCTGTTGTGCAGTCAGAGTGCATCCTGCAGTCTGGGTGTGAAAACGAAGCATCTGAGATTTCGGATCTTTGGCACCAAAGCGTTCAGTCATGATTTTTGCCCAGATACGTCGAGCGGCACGGAACTTGGCGACCTCTTCAAAAAGATTGTTGTGGGCGTTGAAGAAGAAGGCCAGGCGAGGCGCAAATTCATCCACTTCCAGACCGGCTTTTATGGCGGCATCGACATAGGCGATACCGTCTGCCAGGGTAAAGGCAACTTCCTGTACGGCGCTGGAACCTGCTTCGCGAATGTGGTATCCGGAGATGGATATTGTATTCCACTTGGGTACATTATCCTTGCAGTAGGCAAAAATGTCGGTGATGATTCTCATGGATTCTTTGGGAGGATAGATATACGTTCCGCGAGCCATGTACTCTTTGAGGATATCGTTCTGGATTGTTCCGGAGATCTTGTCTGCCGATACCCCCTGCTTCTCAGCAACCGCAATGTACATGCAGAGCAAAATGGCAGCGGTGGAGTTGATTGTCATAGAAGTGGAAACCTTGTCGAGCGGAATTCCGTCGAAGAGAATTTCCATATCCGCCAGTGAGTCAATGGCGACGCCAACCTTACCGACTTCACCGAGGCTCATGCCGGCATCGGAGTCATAGCCCATCTGGGTCGGCAGGTCAAAGGCGATGGAAAGCCCTGTCTGGCCGGCTGAGAGAAGGTATTTATACCGCTCGTTTGATTCTTTTGCTGTGCCGAAGCCGGCGTATTGGCGCATGGTCCAGAAGCGCCCGCGATACATTGTCGGTTGCACTCCGCGTGTGTAGGGGTATTCGCCCGGAAAACCCAATTGTTCTTCATAACCGGGATAGTCAAAGCCCGGAGTGAAGCAGCGTTCCATTTCTATGTTTGATGACGTCAGGAACGGATCCATGCGCTCCGGCGATTTGGCAAGGCTTTTTGTCACTTTCTCATTCCATATTTTTTTGTTGTCGCTGATACTCATACGAGACCCCTTTTTCATAGATTTAATTTAAAAGAAAAAGGCCAGGGGAGAAGTTGCACTCCCCGCCCTGGCCAACATTTCATCGTTACTTACGCATCTACACTTACAACGTGTTGTGCAGCACAGCCTTAAGATATTTCGATGTGCATTCGCGTTTTCCCCGCTCGACTTCAGCCTCGTCCACTTCCACGAATTTCTCGTCGGGGGTTATCTTGAAGAGAGGTTGTCCTTTCTGGACGATGGAACCGTTAGCGCCTTCCATGATGATCTTGTCAATTGTCCCGGAAAATTGAGCCCGGACCGTGTTAAACATCTTCATGACTTCGATTATATAGAGCGGCTGATCTTTCTCGAAGTGCATCCCTTCATGAACAAACGACGGCAGGCCGGGCGCTTCCTGTCCATAATACATTCCGCCACATACGGCCACGATTTCATCTGCCTTGGTTGCCGGTGGCGGCACCAGAATTTTCTTCATCCGTGCCTGCAGGTCGAGGTCGGTGAGATAGTCGGGGATTACGACCTCCAGATCATCCTGAACCTTCATATCCCAGAAATTGGTGTTTTCACCAATCAGGAACAGCATTGCAAGCAGTTCGAGTCCTGCCTCATAGCCGAAATGGGCGGAACGGATCTGTTCCCACGTTTCGGCATCAAACCCGGCCTGCGGTTTTTCTTTTTTGACCAGCTCATTCAGTTTGAAGTATTCTTCCCGCTCTAACCCGAGTCTTTCACGCAGGGTACGGTAGAAGTGCAGTGACTGCTGCAAAAGCTCGTTGTCGTGACTCCAGATGATTTCAGCCGCCGGCTTGTGCGGGCGGTAATTCATGTGCAGGTATTCGTAAGTTTCGCTCAGCACTCCGAGAGGATTTCGCAGCCAGATGACCTTGCCCTTTTCAAAGCGGAAATTTTTCGTATTCATACTCAGCCAGCCCGAGAGCAGGTGCGGATCGCCAAGGAGACGTTCCATGGGGCGGGTGATCAGGGTCCCTTTACGATCAAGCAGCGATGACATATTCTTCAGCTCTTTGGCGCATACATCAGGCTGGTCGGCATACTGCTCAGTAATATGCTTCGCATAGTGCTTCTTCATCTGGAAGAAGGCAAATACCACATCAAGCCGGTTGGCCTCTTCTTTTAATGTTCCGACCAGTGCAAGATACGGGAGCACAAAGCGGGTCGTCGGTTTTGCCATGACGTTCCTGCCCAGGAACCAGTTAACCAGTCCATAATGGAATTCAAGGTTCGTCGACAGTGCACTGCCGCGCAGAGTGGTGCTGCACAGAACGTCGGAAAGACGCTCGTAGCTTGCCAGTCGATCTTCTCCCTTGGTAAGGAGCAGGGCAATATTTGAATCATAGGCACCGGCAACCTTGTACTTCATGAAAATACCGGTATCCGGGTTAGTCATGCTGATGCCCTGATCGTCACGGACTTCGCCCTTGATCGGTTTTGACCAGTAGCGGATCATGCCGCCGGCATGGGGAGAGAGAGAAGCATCAGTTGCATTGAGGCGGGCCTCAACAGAAGCATTGAAGCGGACAATCCTCTCCGGTTTCGGCAGGCGGACCTTATGCTGGGCCAGCAGGGCCATCGCTTCAACCAGTGACTCAACAATAAAGAAGTCGTTCTCGTCATTAGGGTTGGTAAACTTGAGGCTGTAGCAGAGTTCGGTAACACGGTGCTCAACCTGGATGCGGGTGTTTACCTCCATAAAGAAGTGGCGGTCACGATCGACGATACATTCAAAGGTTGACGCCGAATCAAGCTTTACGGCCTGACCAAAACGGGCCGATTCCTCTTCCATGCGTATCAGAACCTTCAGGTCGGACTCGAGTGCCGCAACCTCAGCTTTTTTCCCGGCAGATTTGGCACGTGCAATAGCGGCCAGCAGCCCTTCCTGGGTGACGGACACCTCGAGCAGTTTCTGTTCGTGCATCTGCAGCGAGCAGTCTCGCCCTCCAAGAGCGATACACCATTCACCGTTCCCCAGCAGCTGGATTTCGTTATGGCGGGTCTGTTCGATGTTTAATTCTATCAGAACGTTCTTGTTGTCGCCGACACCGTTCGCCTTGACCTCGTTCAATACCTCCCGAACCATGGCCGGAGCTTCTGCAGCAGCTTTGGCGATCGTCTTGTCATCAGCCTTTTTAATGCCCAGGAGTGAAGCGCCAAGAATGCGCTGCCCCTTACCGCCACCGCCGCCGATTGCTTTGATACGGAAGCGGCTCTGGGGATACTTTTTGAACAACTCAGTTACTTCAATCTGTACCTGTGCACAAAGCTCATCAATCGAGAACAGGTCAATTCCCTTGTTGTACGAGGCCATCAGGATGTGGTCGGCAAGGGTTTCTATGGTAATGGTCTTGTCTTTCAGGAGTTTGCTGTCGCACTCCAGGCCTTCGGCAGTTGCCAATGTGAGCAGTTTTTCCCGGGTAGGGTATTTTTTGATCAGCGTTCGTGCGGTGACGTTGTCGACACCTGGTGTAACACTGACATTAACCTGCAGGGCGGTCCGCTTGGCCTCATCTTTCTTGCCGGCCCGCGACTGGGTAACGGAACAGGGACCGATGAACTTGAGCCCGGCCTTTTCGATGGCGGCAACAAACTCTTCGTCTTCAGCCATGAATCCGTATCCGGCGAAAATAGAGTCGTAGCCGTTGTCAAGGGCCATCTGGATGATCTGGTTGATACGCTCGACGCGCTCTTCCTTACTGGCGCCACTGTAGTCAGGTACCCGGTGGACGCGACGGGAATCAGTCAGCTGACGTAATTCCGGCGCGAGTGCATTCGGGTAGATGATGGAATCCTTTTCAGAGAGTAAGATGCCGTAGTGGGTAATCCCCATCTCTTCATAGACATCCATCGCCTCCTTGCGGATCGGACCGCGACAGACAATCAGCGGCTTGAGATCTTCACAGGAAAAGGAGCGCACCCACTCGGAGGTGGACTTGCTCAGTTTACGGTTCCGGTGAACCAGTGGATTATACTTGTAGTAGTCGGTATGTGGCATGGTCTCTCTATCTCCAGTCGTGTCGAATTAAGTTGATTTTAATGGAACTCGCGCTGCACGCCCTGCATCGGGCCCGGTTTGTAATGACGCAGGAAGAAGTTCATGTTCTCACCGAGCACCTGACGCAGATCCGTGGGCATGACAAGTGAGGAGATGGAGCCAAGTGCCAGACCCTCTTTCGGGTTCATCAGCTCTTTTTCATAACGCATGTTCAGGGCCGCGTCTTCTACTTTCAGCCAGTCGGCGGCATCTGCCTCGGCATCTATCTTGGCTTCGCCGGGAGACATGCCTGAAGCAACGCGCTCCTCGATGCCTGATTTTACCCGTTGTGCAACGGCGGCACGCATTTTCTGCACCTCGCTCTTGTAGACAAATTCTTTGCCGGCCGGGCCCATAACCGCGAGACGGGTTGTCGGAAGCGCCAGTACCAGGTCAGCTCCGGTCGGGTAGTTGTTGTAAGAGGCATATGCTCCGCCGTAAGCGTTGCGGATGATCAGCAGAATGCGTGGCGTTCTGATATCAACGATGGAGTCCAGCATGGCGCGTCCTGCCTGAACAATGCCGCGGCCTTCCTGTTCACGCCCCGGCAGGAATCCGGTTGTATCCTCCATGAAGATCATCGGGATGTTGTAGATATTGCAGAAACGGTTGAAACGGGCAATCTTGTAGGCGGAGTCAACGGTGATCTGACCGGAAGAAACTGCGCTGTTGTTGGCAACGAAGCCGACGACATTGCCGCCCAGACGACCGAGGGCGGTTACCGCTTCGCGAGCCCTGTCACGTTGAAGTTCAAAATAGTCACCATGATCACAAATCTGCTGGATCATGATAGATACATCAAAAGGTGTATTGAAGCCGGTAGGAGAGTTGAACGATTTCTTCAACAGGGTGTTTATCTCCCATGTTTTACGATCCAGCGGGTCACTCGTTTCACGGAAGCGGGACATGACGCTGTTGTTGTCAGGAAGATAGGAAAGCAGGCTCAGGGCGGTGCGAAGCGCATCAACCTCATCCTCGACGGTCATGTCGGCTACCCCCGACTGGCCATGGACTTTAGGTCCACCCAAGTCTTCAGGGGTCACATCCTCACCGAGAACCGATTTGACAACTCCCGGTCCGGTCAGTCCGAAGAAGGTGTCCTGAGGCTGGATCAGAAAGCTGCCCTGGCGCGGAAGGTAGCTGCCGCCACCGGCATTGAAACCGAACATGCACATAATGGAGGGAACCACACCACTTATCTTGCGGAGTGCCGTAAAGGCTTCTGCATATCCGTCCAGGCCGCCGACACCGGCAGGAACAAACGCCCCTGCGGAGTCATTCATGCCGATCAGCGGAATGCCTTTCTCGCCGGCCATCTGGAAAAGCAGTGCCAGTTTACGACCGTTGGTGGCATCAATAGACCCGGCACGTACGGTGAAGTCATGTCCGTAAAGCGCAACGTCGCGGCCGCCGATATTGAGAATTCCGGTCACCAAAGAAGCGCCGTCCAGGTTCTTGCCCCAGTTTTGAAAGAGAATATTGGGCTCGTTTTCTGTTAATACGCGAATTCGTTCCCAGACGGTCATGCGTTTTTTGAAGTGCTGCTTTTCAATCTGGTTAATGCTTACCGATTTCATTGGACGCTGGATCAGGTCGTGACCAGCATGCATGGCCTCTTCGTAACCCCCTTTTTTTCCAGGAATTTCTCCGGGGATCATGAAATCGAGAGTTTCAGTCGGTGCAAACGGGTTTTTCAGCGATGGTTTTATTGCAGTTTTTGACATCTTCGCCATCCTTCAAGTTTAGTGGTTATATCAACGACCTAGTGTTTGATTGTATTCAGTGGTGTCAGTTTATCGTGTGACGACGGCAAGCACTTTGACTTCAGTGCCATCCTCCGAAAGCAGACGGTGTTTTAGCGACGAATCGAAATACACGCAATCTCCTTCCTCAAGAATGATCCGTTTATCGTCGAGCATGAGTTCTGCAGTACCTTTTATAACGAAGAGAAACTCTTCTCCATCGTGACTGTAGGTGTTCTCCTCAAGTGCCTTTTCGGTAATGGAGAGCAGGAACGGTTCCATCTTCTTGTTCTGCTTGTGAAATGAAAGTGATTCGTAGGAATAGCCCTGACTTGTGCCAGCCTTGGATATAACACGGTGGATCACTTTTCGCTCATGACTGCGGACAACTTCATAGCGGCACTCTTCCTCGTCTTCAGTGAAGAAAAGTCCTATCTTGACATCAAAGAATTTTGCAATTCTGGAGAGGGTGGCAATCGGAGGTGAAACGTTATTATTTTCAATTTGGGAAATAAGAGCCGGTGAAAAACCGGTCTCCTTGGCAACAGCCTGGAGGGTCAGCTTTTTTGAAAGGCGGAGCTTCTTAATTTTAGCCCCAATGTTGAATTCGCGCATTCAAACCCCTGACAATAAAAGTAAAACTCAGTTTCAATGCGGGTTTGTATACAATTTGCTTTATAATGTCAATAAAATTCCTTCAGTGCAGACTAAATAACAACAGCTCGGGTAATAAACCATTTGCCGGAAAATTTCACTGTTTGATGCTGCGTGCAAGAAGTTGCAGCGTATGTACAACTTCTACGTTTGAGCCATGTTGTTTCAGGCCGTCTGAAAGCTGCATCATGCATCCCGGGCATCCGGTTGCTACGGCCTGGGCTCCCGTGGCAACGATGGCCTCACTTTTACCGTTATTGATATCCATGGATGAATCGTAGTGATAGACATTAAATGTTCCTCCCAGTCCACAACAGCGGTCTGCCCCCTCCATTTCGACCAGTTCGACTCCCGGAGTACTCTTAAGAAGTTCTCTCGGCTGCTTTATTACACCGTGGGTACGGAGGTGACAGGGGTCATGATAGGTTATCCGGACGTTTTCTCCTCCTCCGGTCACAACCGGGTCGAGCCCCAGTTGTCGCAGCAACTGCGATGCATCAACAGTTTTTTTAGCCAGGATTTCCAGGCGTTCCCGCAACTCCGGATTGCGCTTTCCTACCACCAGCGGGTAGAGCCGATGCAGGGCACCGCCGCAGGTTGCGCAGGCACTCATGACATAATCTGCTTCATACTTTTCAAATTCGATCAGATTTTTTTCTGCCAGGTCGCGTACCGTCGCAATATCACCGCCTGACATCCCCGGCAGGCCGCAGCACTGCTGCCCTTTGGGAATGATGATTGTGCAGCCGAGGTGGCGAAACAGAGCCAAAGCTGCTTCACCGACGTCGGTATAGACAAAATTGGTCATACATCCGACAAAAAAAGCAATACGTGGTTTTCCCGGTTCTCCGGGTATGACCTCGGGGTGCTGATCGATAAAACTGTTTTTGGCAATTTCAGGAATAAAGCGAGTGTTGCCTACGAACGGTAGAGGAAAGCGCAAGCGGAGTCCGGATGTTTCGGGGACTTTTTTGAAAAACAGCGGACCGAGAACGGAAGCCATTTTGGCACCCATCTTCATACGTGCCCGGTTTTTGATGACCTGCCCGACGGCTGCATGGAATGTTGTCAATCCACGTTTTTGTGCCAGAGATTCACGGGCGGCAATAACGATTTCATCGGTCGGCACATCATTAGGGCATTTGTCGACACAACTGCCGCAGAGGAGGCACTTGGACATGGCGATATAGGTCTGGTCATCAAGATCGATATCGTCTTTCAGGATATGCTGGGCAAGAGCCACCTTACCACGGGCGACCGCCGGTTCCCGCCCGAAAGCGGTGAAGGCGGGGCAGTTCTGACGGCAGGCACCGCATTTAACACATTTTTTCAGCTGATCTTCAACCCGTTTGAGGGGATCAATTCTATTACTATCCATGACAAATCCTTTTATAAACAGAAACCAACAGCTTATTGGAGGCGCCCGTCCTCAAACACCAGAAGGGAAATACTACTCCATTATACTAAACAATCAGACCGTCAAGTTTCAAGCTATTAATCAAGCAGCCTGGTTTTGACCTTCTCAGTTACTCCGTAGCTTCCACTCTTCAAGTGCGACCAGCGCACGCTCAGCCAGTTTCTGGCGACGTTCCTTTTTCCTGATTCTTCCCGAAAGTTCCGGGAACAGTCCGTAGTTTACGTTCATCGGTTGGAAATGTTTGACATCAGCATTGGTAATGTGATGCATCAATGCACCCAGGGCGGTTTCAGGAGAAGGCAACGCTATCGGCTTTTCCTGAACCAGACGACTTGCCGCAATGCCGGCGAGAAAACCGCTGGCAGCCGACTCCACATATCCTTCAACACCGGTGATCTGTCCGGCAAAGAAAATGCGGGGGTCACTTTTCAGCTGTTGTGTCGCCTCCAGAAGTGCCGGAGAATTGATGAATGTATTGCGGTGCATTGAACCGAGCCGGATAAACTCGGCATTCTCCAATCCCGGAATCATCCTGAATACGCGGCGCTGTTCCGGCCAGGTCAGTTTTGTCTGGAAGCCAACCAGATTATACATGGTTTTCTCCCGGTTTTCGGCACGCAGCTGGATAACGGCATGGGCCTCATGGCCGGTGTGGGGGTTAAGCAATCCGACCGGCTTCATCGGCCCGAAGCGCAGGGTCTCAACGCCGCGCGCCGCCAGTTCCTCCACCGGCATGCACCCTTCAAAGTGGACTGCTTTTTCAAAGTCACGGGCCGGAACTTTCTCGCCTCGATTGAGCTCATCGATAAACGACAGGTATTCTGCTTCATCCAGTGGGCAGTTAAGATAGTCATCGCCATCCCCCTTGCCGTAGCGCGAAGCGGCAAATACTTTGCCCATATCGAGGGATTCGGCAGCAACAATCGGAGCTATGGCATCATAAAAATAAAGCCGATCGCCGGTCAAGCGGGACAAAGAGTCCGCCAGAGAGTCACTTGTCAGCGGTCCGGAGGCAATGATGACAACCCCCTCGGCCGGGAGGCCGGTCTGTTCACCTCGTTCTATGCGGATCAGCGGATGAGATTCGATCTTCCCCGTAACGTATGCGGAAAAGAGCCCGCGATCAACCGCCAGGGCCCCTCCCGCCGGCACGCACGTCGCCTCGGCTGCTGCCATTGTCAGGGAATCGCACCGGCGCAGTTCCTCCTTTAGCAGGCCCACCGCGTTGTCAAGAGAGATGCCGCGCAGGGAGTTGGAGCAGACCAGTTCTGCCAGGCCCGGGAGTTCGTGGGCGGGAGAGAAGCGCCGGGGTTTCATTTCGTGAAGGACAACGGAGATGCCGCGCTGTGCGGCCTGCCAGGCTGCTTCACATCCGGCAAGGCCGCCGCCGATGATAGTTATGCTTTTCTCAGACATCAGGTTTTCCTTTGTAAAAACAGTGAGGCACGGGCTTCAGTGGAGGTTCGGTCTGTCGACCGAATACCGCTTTACCCGTGCCTCTGGCAAACTGGAAAATATGCTGATCACTCGCTGCTGTTGTAATCGCAACCCTCTTTGGGACATTTCAAAAACTCCCCTTTACGTTTGTAGATCTTTTTCACCAGAAGCGGGAAGCCGCACTTCGGGCAGGGGCTTTCCACCGGCAGATCCCACAAGGCGAATTTACACTGAGGGTATTTGTTACATGAGTAAAACAGTTTGCCGAAGCGGGATTTTTTCTCTGTCAGCTCCCCTTCTTTGCATTCCGGGCAGACAACGCCGGTGCTGACCGGCTTGATCAGCGGTTGGATATTTTTACAGGCCGGGTAGCCGGAGCAGGCAAGGTACTTTCCAAAACGGCCATCCTTGATCAGCATCGGCAGTCCGCACTTTTCGCATTTCTCTTCCGAGATAACCGGTTCGACAATTTCGCCGTCCTGATCGACGTTGCGGGTGTATTTACACCCTTCCTGAAAACCGGAACAGGCGATGAATTTACCACGTTTGCCGAGCTTTACCACGAGCAGTTTGCCGCATTCAGGACAGACCTCTTCTGTCGCTTCTGTCGTCAGATCGGACTTGTTAACTTCGCCCTCCTTCTGCTTCAGAAGGGTAATAAACGGCTCCCAGAACTCCTTTAGCAGCGGCTTCCATTCTTTTTCGCCCCGGGATACCTGATCCAGTTCTTCTTCCAGGCCGGCGGTAAAATTATAGTCAACATATTTTTCAAAATGTGCCGTTAGCAGATCACTGACAACCATGCCGACGTCTTCCGGGAAAAAGCGCTTTTTGTCAAGACGGGTATATTTCCTCTCAATCAGTGTGTTCATGATCGAGGCAAAGGTTGAAGGGCGGCCGATCCCGTATTCTTCGAGAGTCTTGACCAGAGTTGCTTCGGTATAGCGAGGCGGTGGCTGGGTAAAATGCTGCTCGGGAAGAATTTCATGAAGCTTGAGCGGGGCACCTTCGGTCATCGCCGGTAGAAGTCCCTCTTTTTCTTCATCCTGATCGTCGAGTCCCTCGATGTACAGCTTCATAAAGCCAGGGAAACGGATCACCGTCCCGGCGGCACGCAGACCGGCTTTTTTTGAACCGGCAAACGGGCCGGTGGCGGGAGGGACGGAAAGCTCTGCGGCGATGTCAACGGATGTCTGATCCAGCAGCGCTTCGGCCATCTGGCAGGCAACCGTACGTTTCCAGATAAGTTCGTACAGCTTATACAGGTCCGGTGTCAGAAACTTTTTAAGCTCGATCGGGGTTTTAGAGATATACGTTGGCCGAACCGCTTCATGGGCTTCTTGAGCGTTCTTTGATTTTGTTTTGAATATCCGTGGCTTGGCCACGGCGTATTCTTTACCGTAGGCCGCAGAGATCACATCGTGAGCATCTTGCAGCGCCACGGTAGAGAGATTGACGCTGTCGGTTCGCATATAGGTGATCAGACCAACGGTGCCTTCTTCGCCGATATCAATCCCCTCATAGAGCTTCTGTGCCGTGGACATGGTTTTCTTTGCCGAAAATCCGAGCTTGCGTGATGCCTCCTGCTGAAGGGTTGAGGTGGTAAAAGGTGGTGACGGGTTACGTTTCTTCTCCGTTTTGGTGATCTTGGCTACCGAGTAACTGCCTGATTGCAGTGCGGCTTTCAGTGCTGTAGCAATCTCTTCACCCGGGATATCGAACTTGCCGAGTTTCTTGCCGCCAACATCAACCAAACCCGCTTTGAACTCCTGACCGGCGGGGACACCCAGGCGGGCTGCAACTGTCCAGTACTCCTGTTCATTAAACGCCAGAATTTCCTTTTCACGTTCACATACCAGGCGCAGTGCCACTGATTGGACCCGTCCGGCGGAAAGCCCGTAGCGAATTTTTTTCCAGAGAAACGGAGAGAGAGTGAAGCCGACCAGATAATCCAGAATTGACCGGGCCTGCTGGGCATTTACCAGATCAAGGGCAATATCGCGGGGATTCTGAACGGCGTGCAGAATTGCCTCTTTGGTGATTTCATGGAACTCAACCCGTTGGATTTTTATACCGGGATTCTTTTTGTCGAGTCCGAGAGCGGCCAGAAGATGCCAGGAGATTGCTTCCCCTTCCCGGTCGGGGTCAGTTGCAAGCAGCAGTCTGTCTGCCCCCTTGAGTGCCGCTGTAATTGCATCGAGATGTTTTTTGCTTTCAGGAAGCACATGGTATTTTGGCTCAAATCCCTTTTCAATATCCACCGAGCCCTGCTTGCTTGGAAGTGCGCGAACATGTCCGAACGAGGCGAGGACTTTAAAGTCGGGCCCGAGAAATTTTTCTATGGTTTTCCCTTTGGCAGGGGATTCGACGATTACAAGGTTTTTCGACATAATATAGTAGGTATCCTTAGGATTTATTTAGAAATGTACCGTAAAAAGCCATATGAAAATTTCGTTATGCTACCGCATAATGTGTGCCGGGTAGCGCTGTTACCGCCCCCTTGAGTTCAAGGTGCAGTAACATAGAGGAAACCTCCCCCGCTGTCAATTCAGTTTGGGAAATGATGTCATCAATGTGCAGCGGCGAGCGGGCAAGCAATTCGTAAATGGCCGCCTCTTTCGGCGTCAGGGCAAACGTGCGCGGTGGAGGCAGCAGCAGAGGAGTGTCATCGGAAATACGGGTGCATGCCGGGAGTTCCTCAAGAATATCCTCAACACAGTCCACCAGTTTTGCTCCCTGTTTGATGAGGCGGTTGCAGCCGCGACTGGTGGCAAACGAAATGTTTCCCGGTACGGCGAACACTTCTCGACCATGCTCGAGTGCATACTGGGCAGTGATAAGCGAGCCGCTTTTTTCGGCGGCTTCAACAACGAGCACGCCGCTGGAAAGTCCGCTGATGATCCGGTTCCGCCGAGGAAAATTTTCGGCCAGCGGCAGGGTTCCCAGCGGGAACTCGGACACAAGACACCCCTTCTGTGTCATCTCCTCGAAGAGCGGGCGATTTTCAGGCGGATACACGTTATCGACACCACACCCCAGTACGCCGATGCTTCTCCCGCCGGCCTGAAGCGCCCCTCTATGAGCTGCGGTATCGACACCACGGGCCATTCCCGAGACGACGCACACTCCGCTGCTGGCAAGCGCCCCGGCAAGCCTGCCGGTTGTCATCAGTCCGTAGGAGGTTGCACGGCGTGAGCCGACAATGGCGATTGAAAGCTCCCGGGAGCGGAGTTCTCCCTTTACATACAGAAACGGGGGTGGGTCGGGTATTTCGAACAGAGACTTGGGGTAATCGGATGAGATGTACGTGACCAGATGTGCAGCGCTTGCCTCAAGCCGCCGGCATTCCTTCTCGGCAAAACTATGCCACGCACCGTTTTTGATCCCGTCAATGATTGCTGGAGTAATCCCCCTGATGCCGGTGAGTGCTGCCGGAGACGCTTTCAACGCGGCTTCGGGAGTGTCGAAATGCTCCAACAGGCGTCGGAAGGCAACATTACCGATACCGGGAACAGCTTTTAGGCCTATCCAATAATAATTTACCATTTCAACACCTTGTGCCGTGCGTGACAAAAAAAGACCGGCCCAGGCCGGTCTTTGAATAGAACCTGTTCTGCTATTTTGTCTGGCTGATGATCCGGTCGCCCTTGTAAATCGTATCGATGCTTTTGACAATCAGTGCGGTAGACGTTTTTTTGCCGGTATCAAGGATGACCAGCGCTCCCAGCAATTCCTGTGGCAATTTATCAATTCGCCCCTGAACATACTGCTGGTCAATCGTCACATCGCGGACAACGTAGAGCATATTGCCGACCTCTGCCCCCTGACTGGAACCGAGATCGATATAGACAATATCCCCTGAGGCAAGGATGCTGGCCCCAGCCTGACTTTCGATAATGTACCCTTTAAGATCGACCCTGGTGTTTTTGAGCGCGATTTCCTTGCGGCGGCTTTCCTTGTACGGAAGCAGGTAGGCACCCGGGGTGATCTCTTTGGATGACGAGGTAATAATTGCCCGTGACGATTTCTGCTCTACGTCGGTCAACTGCAGGGAACCGAGCGGGATCAGCTTGTACCCCATCTCTTCGTTATTAATCGGGTGCTTGACAACAACGTCTCTGCTGAAGATTGAGAATTTATCGCCACCTGCGTGTTGAGCGGAACCAATGTCCGTATAAACGATATCATCAATGCCGGTAACTATCCGATCATGCTGAGCTCCGATGACTACACCGGCAGGTTTAAAGTCTTTATCGACGAGAAAGCCCTCGGTTCCGTAAAGCGTGTAGGTCTTTTCTGCAGCAACCTCCTGAATCGCTTCAGCAACTGCAGCAGCCGGTGTGGTAGCAGCCGGCTTTTTCACATCCGCCGCTTCTGTCCGCTCTTTGGGAATGAACTCCAGTCTGTCCGGAAAAATGCGCACCTTCTGACCCGGATAAATAAAATGCGGATTGGTTACCTGACCGTTTTTTGCCCACATATTCGGCCAGTAGTTCGGATCTTTAATGAAACGCTCGGAGAGCCCCCAGAGGGTATCGCCCTGCTTGATGACATAGATCGTGGGTTCATCCTGTCCGGCAGCAAAAATAACAGTCGGCACGGCTAATAGAGCCAACAGCAACAACGATCGTATTTTCATGTAGATCTCCTTTTATGCGTAACAGGTCAGGTTCAGTGGGCGTTCAGGCGCTCTCGGGCCTTTATCGCAGCTAGACTGCTGGGATATGAGGTGACAATTCTCTCAAAGATGGCCGTAGCCTTCTCCTTTTCTTTCATTGCCGATAACGTATAGCCGAGTTTCAAGAGCGCGTCCGGAGTTTTGGCACTTTTCGGATAGCTGTCGGTAACCTTAAAAAAAGCATCTTTTGCCCTGGGGAGATCCGACAGGCTGTAGTGGCATTCTCCTATCCAATACACCGCATTGGCGGCGTATTCGCTCTCGGGGCTATTTTTCAGGAACGCCTCAAATGCTTCAATTGCTGACGAAAAATTGTTGGCGCTGTATAGTCCGAATGCTTTGAGATACTCTGCAGGTGGACCGGATTCTCTGATGGCTTTGGATGGGGATGGTTGATTGACTACTTCCACCTTTGGGGTTTGCGATTGTCTGACAAGGTTTGCAACTTTAGCGGAAAGTTCGTCGCTGGAAGCCCGCAGAAGGCGATTTTCCTCTTTCAGCAGCTTTATGTCACCGGCTATCGACTGCGTATGCCCGTCCTGCGCCTGCAGCAATGCGGCGAGTTCGTTGTTCCGTTGGTCCGCCTTTTTTGAAGCCTGGATCAGAAACTCTATCTTTGCATCCGCCTCCGCCTGTCTCTTGACCATCAGATCATTGGCAGCACACCCTGACAGCAAAAGAGACACGAAGAGATATGGAATGAAACGGCACTGTGACGGCATAATACCCCCATTTAACGCATGTTTTTCATAATTAAAGCGATATAGCACGCTTTGTCAAGTGAATAGGTGCCTTTTCAGTTTTATTGACCGGCTGATTATGATAGCATCCATTCCCCGCGAATCAAGCGTACCGCCCAGGACTTTTTATTGGAACTCCCCCATGCTGAGACCTGAACTGCTGGCCCCGGCCGGTAATATGGAAAAACTTAAGATTGCGATACATTACGGTGCCGATGCCGTGTACCTTGGTGGTGAGTCTTTTGGCCTCCGCAACAAGGCTGACAACTTTTCTGTTGATGAGATGAAAACGGCACTTGATATCTGCCATGCCAGGGAAGTCAAAGCCTATCTGACGATCAACAGTTATCCGCGCAATGAATCTCTTCCCGAGTTGGAGGAGTACCTGGACCACATTGCTCCGCTCCCTTTCGATGCTTATATCGTTGCCGATCCAGGGGTCATTGATGCAGTTCGCCAGGTTTCTCCGGAGCGTGAACTGCATCTTTCGACCCAGGCCAATACCATAAACTGGCGTTCCGCCCGCTTCTGGAAGGGGCAGGGTGTTCGCCGTATAAACCTAGCCCGTGAAATGAGTCTCGATAATATCCGGGAAACGGGGGTAAACGTTCCGGAAATGGAGTTTGAAGCCTTTGTGCACGGGGCGCTCTGTATCTCCTATTCCGGTCGCTGCCTGATTTCAAGCATGCTGACCGGGCGTGACGCCAACCAGGGGGAGTGTACCCATCCCTGCCGCTGGAGTTATCATCTCGTGGAAGAGTCGCGACCGGGGGAGTATTTCCCGGTCATGGAGGATGAAAACGGCACGTTCATATTCAATTCCCGTGACCTCTGTCTGGTGGAGCATATTCCGGCTCTTGTTTCCAGTGGCATTCATGCACTCAAGATAGAAGGGCGCATGAAGGGGATCAACTATGTTGCGTCGGTGCTGCGGGTGTATCGTCAGGCGCTGGATGAGTATGTGGATAGTCCGGACAGGTGGTTCTGTCGTCCCGAATGGCTTGACGAACTGGCCAAACTGAGCCACCGCGGGTATACGACCGGTTTCCTCTTCGGTCAGCCGCGCACTGTGGGACAGGAATATGAGTCGGCGTACATACGCAGTCATGATTTTGTCGGCGTCGTTGACGAGGTACGGAGTGACGGGGCGCTTCTGGTCAGTGTCCGCAATCGCCTCAAAGTCGGCGATACGATAGAGTTTATCGGGCCGGGCATGCGAAGTGACGCCCTTATCCTGCCGCCGTTTTACGCGCTCTCTGAGCGGGGTGCAGAGGCTCCGGCAGAGGCAGCAAACCCCAATTCGCGCATTCTGTTGACCGTACCGTTTCCGGTCGAAGCGGGTGATCTTCTCCGTCGAGAGAAGGTGGGCTCTGCATGAAAAATGAAAATCTGAAGACCGAGGGACAATTGTAATGACGGATCCGCGACTCCCCCCCCAGAATCTTGACGCAGAAATGTCCATTCTGGGCGGAATTCTTATTGATAACGACGCAATCAACCGTGTGCTGGAAACTATCACTCCGGAAGATTTTTATCGCGAAGTGCATCGCAAAATATTTCTGGCGATGATGCAGCTGTCGGACCGGCGCGAGCCCTGTGACCTGGTGACCCTGACCGAGACCCTGAAAAAGAAGGGGGAACTGGATGAGGTCGGCGGTGCCGCCTATCTCCTCATGCTGGTGGATTATGTGCCGACTGCGGCCAACATCACGTACTATTGTAAAATTGTCAAAGAGAAGTCGGTCAACCGTAAATTGATCAGTATCGCCACCGGGATTGTCACTCGCAGCTATGAGGACCAGACTGATGTCAACGAACTGCTGGACAAGGCCCAGAAAGATCTCTATGAAATCGGCGAAGACAAGCTGCGTCCCCAGTATGTCCCGATCCAGCCGCTGATTAAAGAGGCGTTCAAAATCCTCAAATCGCTTCATGACCGCAAAGAGCACATCACCGGAGTGCCGACGGGGTACGCTGACCTTGACCTGATGACCGCCGGATTTCAACCGGGTAACCTGATCATCATTGCTGCCAGACCATCCATGGGGAAAACAACCCTGGCGCTCAACATCGCCCAGCATGCAAGCGCCGAGAGTAAAAAGAAGACTCCTGCAGTCATATTCTCCCTCGAGATGGGGAAGGAGGATCTGGTAATGCGCTTTCTGGCATCCATCGCCCGTGTTGATTTGAGCAGGATGCGCACCGGCCACTTCCTTGACACCGATTGGCCGCGACTGACCAGAGCAGCGGGTGTGCTCCATGATGCCAGGATCTTCATCGACGATACTCCGGCCATCAGTGTTCTGGAACTCCGTTCAAAAGCACGTCGCCTGAAGAGTGAACATGATATCGGGCTGATTATTATTGATTACTTGCAGCTTATGAAAGCGGGGACAAAGATCGAATCGCGTCAGCAGGAAATTTCAGAAATCTCTCAGGCGCTCAAGGCGCTGTCAAAAGAACTCGGTGTTCCTGTTGTTGCGTTGTCCCAGCTCAACCGAGAACTGGAAAAACGCGCCGACAAACGCCCGATGATGAGTGATCTGCGAGAGTCGGGGGCTATCGAGCAGGATGCCGACGTGATTATGTTCGTCTACCGTGAAGCCGTCTACTGCGAACAGTGCCGCAAGCGGGACAATTCCTGCACCCAGGGGCATGAGCGTACCGCCGAACTGATTATCGGCAAGCAGCGTAACGGTGCTATCGGCACAGTAAGTCTGGCCTTTTTTGGCGAACATACCCGTTTTGAAAATCTGAGTGACCGGAGCGAGTAGTCTCTTTCAATGGTTGTAAACTATGGAGGTTTCCATGCCAGAGCAGGTAAAAAAAGGTTCAATGGGCGCAATTCTCTCCGCCTGCCACATAATCACCGAAAACGATATCGCTGCAGCCCTTGAGGAACAGAGCCGCAGCGGTGTTCGCTTCGGCGAGGCGCTGATCAATCTGGGAATTGTTACCCAGGAAGATATTGACTGGTCTCTTTCCAATCAGCTTGACCTCCCTTATATACGCCTCAAGGCCGACATGATCGACCCGGATGCGGTACGGCTTGTCCCGGCGGCAACTGCCCGGAAGTTCAATCTGATTCCGCTCATCCAGGCGGGTAATGAACTGAGTATCGCCATTTCCGACCCGCTTAACAAGGCGGCAATTGCCGCAGTAGAACAGCTGAGCGGCTGCCAGGTCAACGTCTCGGTCGCGTTAATCCGTGAAATTCGTGATATGATCGAGGTGTGCTACGGTTGCAGCGGACAGGACCTGTTGGGTTTTACCTCATCCTCCTTTTCTGAAAAGGCCCTTGAGGTTATCAACAGCGACCTCAGCGGTGGCAAGCTGCTTGACTACCTGCTGATATTTATCCTGCAAAACCGCCTCTCATCACTCTCCCTGCAGCCGATGGGAGACAGCGTGACCGTTACCGGCAGGCGTGGTGGCATTTCCCGCCCGTTCGCTTCGTTAGCCAGTACCTACTATCCTGATTTTACCCTCAAGATCCGTAAAAGCACTGCTTACATTGACCAAACGGCCAATGGCATGCTGACGCTCCGCTACCACTCCCAGCCGATCAGCTTTCAGGTAGCAACGATGTCGGGATATGGCGGGGAATACATTACCATCCGTCCCCATGTTTCTTCAAGTGTGCCGGACCGGCTTGCCGATCTTCAGCTTCCTCCCCAGCATGAAGCAGATTTCATCCGGTTATCCCGGAAACAGCAGGGGATTACTTTTTTTGCCTCACGAAATACCATGGAGCGTGACCGTTTCATGGATCTTATGCTGGAGGAAATCAGCACTGCCGGCAAGAACGTTATTATTCTCGGAGAAGGTCCGGGGAAAATGACCAAACGTTTTCCGCGTATCCTGCTTCCCCGGGACGAAGCGGAACGAGCAGCAATAATTCTGAAAACCCTGGACCATGCCCCGGACGTTCTGGTTATTGAGGACGCGACCGAGGGGATGCCGTTTACGGCCGCGTGTCGTGCCGCCATGCGCGGCACCCTGATCCTTGCCGGGCTGGAAATTCGCGGCACCCGCAATGTTTTGCGCCAGCTGCTGCTGTATCAGCAGCAGAACTGCTTCCTGCCGATTTTTGTCAACGGGCTGGTTTCGTTCAAAGGGATCCAGTTGCTCTGCCCGAACTGCCGGACAGAGTACGTGCCGCCGGGCGAGGAGCTGGTGGCGATGAACCTGTGGGATCCTCCCGATTCGTTTTACCGTTCAACCGGGTGCCCCGCCTGTGGACATAGCGGATTCAGTACGAGAAAATTTCTGACAGACGTTCTTGTTTTCACGGAGGAGTTCCTGCGGATTTTCGAGCAGTCCAGTGATGTCGCTGCGTTGGAAAACTATCTTGAGTTATGCGGGTACCACGGCCTGGCGGAAGAGGGGATGCGACTGCTGAAGGCGGGGAGTGTCTCACCGGAAGAATACATCTCGTCGGTAGTACTTTAGTACGGATCTGGAGAGGAGAAAATTCATGGCACGCATAGATGCACTCTTTAACATGATGAAGGAGCAGGGGGCGTCTGACCTGCACCTTTCTGCCGGCAATCCGCCCATTTTCCGTCAGCGCGGCGAGATGGTGCGCCTCAATTTCAAGGCCTTGGGGCATGATGAACTGAAAGCGATTCTGTTCGAAATTCTCAGTGAAAAACAGAAGGCGCATTTTAATGAAACCAAGGATCTCGATTTTGCCTACGAAGTTCCGGGGATAGCCCGCTTTCGCGGCAACATAATGATGCAGTACCGGGGGATTGCCGCTGTCTTCCGTATCATTCCCACGAAAATCCTTACCGCTGACGAATTGGGACTGCCGGAGGGAGTGCGGCGTATGACCAATTTTAAAAAAGGGATGGTCCTTGTTACCGGCCCGACCGGGTCAGGCAAATCGACAACGCTTGCCGGCATGATCGACCTGATCAACTCCACGCGCAAGGAACATATCCTTACCTTTGAGGATCCGCTGGAATTTATCCATGAAAACAAATTGTCGCTTATGAACCAGCGCCAGATCGGCGAGCATACGGAAAGTTTTGCTTCGGCACTGCGGGCGGCGCTTCGGGAAGACCCGGATGTCATACTGGTGGGTGAAATGCGCGACCTGACGACGATTCAGCTCGCCATGAGCGCTGCTGAAACGGGGCATCTGGTCTTTGGGACTCTGCATACGAGTACCGCGGCAAAGACCGTCGACCGCATTATTGACGTCTTCCCCACCGACCAGCAGGAGCAGGTGCGTGCCATGCTGTCTGAGTCTCTGAAAGGTGTTATCTGCCAACAGCTCCTGAAAACAGCTGACGGCAAAGGGCGGGTTGCAGCACTGGAAATTATGCTCGGTACCCCGGCAATCGCCAACCTCATCCGCGAGGGGAAGACCTTCCAGATCCCCTCCATCATGCAGACTGCCAAGCGGGACGGCATGCAGCTGCTGGATCAGCACCTGCTTGATCTGCTGAAAACTAAAACGGTTAACCCTGAAGAGGCGTACCGCTGCGCCGTAGACAAAAAACAGTTTGAACAATATCTGACGCCCGCATAGAACTATGCCCGTAAAAAGGAGCTCGCACCATGAAGACATCCCGTATCGTTATCTGCCTGTTGACGGCACTGACAGTTGCCGCTTCATCCGCCGGCCATGCCGAAGAGACCGCACCTGCACCGGTCACTCCGCCTGGTATCACCGCAGCACCTCCGGAAGCAGTCGCTTCATCATCGTCGTCAATCGGTCGCTTCTTCACCGAGGCAGAGTGGTATTTCTCCTGGGGGTACAGCAGCCAGAGCTATGCACCGACCGACATTCATGTCTCGCAACCGTCTCTCGGCAGCAAATTCACTGTCCATAATGTCAGCGGACATGACGAGCCAGGGTGGGACGGGGGGATCTTCAATAAGGGGCTTTTCGTGCCGCAGTATAATATTCGTGTGGGACGCTTCATCGATGACGAGCGCACGCTGGCGATCGAGCTCAATCTTGACCATACCAAGTATACGTCCACAATCGGTCAGACCTCCCGCGTAACCGGGACAATAAACGGTGCTTCCGCTCCTGCAAGTATGCTTCTTACGACACAGGATTTCCGCTATGACCTGCATAACGGTGCCAACCATGTGATGGTTAATCTGGTAAAACGTATCCCTTTGATCGGGAAAACCAATGAAAGCCTGAGCCTTGCCGGAATCGCAAAAGTTGGCGGTGGTCTGGTAATTCCTCATTCCAGTAATTCTGTTTTGGGAAAGAGCAATGATGCGGAGATCGGCCCGAAAAAATTCAGCAATTTTTTCGGTTTTCATCACGGCTGGTGGCAGTTTGACGGAGTAACTGCAGGGATTGAAGCCGGCCTGCGCTTTGTCGTTGCCAAGCCGGTCTATATCGAGCTGACCGACAAGGTGGCATATGCCCGCATGTACGACATTCCGGTGTATCAGGGGACGGCGACACACAACCTCTGGATGAACGAAGTCATCTTCAGCCTGGGTGTTACCTATGACGGTCCTAAAAAGGCTGTGAAAAACTGAGCTGCAGGCGACTGTCCGGAGGTATGTCATGACCTTTAACCATTTCGACGGGAGCGGCCATGCCATTATGGTCGATGTCAGTGCCAAGCAGCAAACTATGCGCACCGCTATCGCGGCGGCCGAGGTGCGGCTCTCGCCGGAGGTGCTGGCGGCTGTTACAACCGGTGGAGTTGCCAAGGGTGACGTACTCGGTGTTGCCCGCCTGGCGGGTATCATGGCGGCCAAACGGACGCCGGACCTGATTCCGCTTTCCCATCCGCTGGCCATCCACAATGTCACGGTTGATTTCGACATAAGTGAGCCTGCCGGGACGATCACTGCACGCTGCACTGTTCGGGCATTTGAACGCACCGGTGTGGAGATGGAAGCTATGACCGGGGCCACTCTGGCAGCCCTGACTATCTATGACATGTGCAAGGGAAGCGATAAATCAATTACCATCGGTGAGATAAAGCTGCTCTTCAAGGAAGGGGGCAAGAGCGGGGTCTATACACACGGTGCTGGTAATACGCGGTGACCTGAACGTATGCAGATGAAGAACATATCTTTCAGGATTGCAGTGCTGTACCTGTGCGCCTCTGTATGTCTGATAACTATCGGATGGTATGCACACGGCCGGTATCTGGGACTCCGTTCTCCTCTCAGGGAACGACGGGTCAAGGCATCCGGGTTCCATTTTACGAGTCCGCTGCTGGATGTCGAGCTTCCCGAAGGCCTTTCAATTCAGTCAGAACCGCTCCCATTCAAATACAAAGTTGTTGATCTGGTGAAGCGGAAGATTGACGGAGCAGTTGTGCAAAACGTCGCGGTGTATTACCGGGATCTCGGAGACGGCCCGTGGTTCGGGATAAATGACAATCTTGAGTTTAATCCGGCGAGCATGATGAAGGTTCCGGTTATGGTAGCCTGGCTGAAGAGAGCTGAAAAAGCTCCCGCCATCCTGAATAAAACATTTCAATTTGATGGTGCCGTTGATATGAGTGCTATTCAGGGGTACAAACCGCGTCAAACGCTTGAAGCGGGACGTACCTACACTGTAGAGAAACTTATCGAATATATGATGAGTTTCTCTGATAATAACGCAACCTCCGTTCTCTTTAACAACCTGAGAACAGAGGAGCTGAATTCGGTTCTGGACGGCATGGACATTACCAACCGCCCCGGTGATGGCAATAACTCCACCACTATTCACGGGTATTCAGGCTTTTTTCGTATATTGTATAATGCATCGTTCCTGAGCCGGGAAATGTCAGAAAGAGCCCTGTACCTGATGAGCCACGAGGATTTTCCCGAAGGAATCAGTGCTGGGGTGCCCAAAGGTACAACTGTATCAGCAAAATTCGGTGAATTTGACGGCGGGATTCATGGTGGGAACAAACAGCTCCATGAGTTTGGAATCGTGTACCATCCCAAAGGAAATTATATTCTTGGCGTTATGACGCAGGGAAATGATTTCAGGAAACAATCTGAGGTTATCCGTGAGATTTCTGCTTTGATATATCGTGAGGTTGACACAGGAGCAATAATCAAGTAACCGTCGCTTTTATTGAGCGCTCCGCCTGATGCCTGTTTGTGGCGTCTCATAGGGAATTGCCTGAATGCACAGTGACCAGATGATACGAATATCCGCTTTTGCCATGGTTCTTGCGGCGGTTGCCGTGTGGGAGATGCTCGCACCGCGTCGCTCGTTGCAGGTTGCTAAGGGGGGGCGCTGGGCAACCAATCTCTCGTTGATCCTCATTGGTACTCTTACAGTGAGGCAGCTGTTCCCGATACTCCCGGCTGCCCTGGCGCAACTTGCTGAAGATCGCGGATGGGGATTGTTCAATGTATTCCCGATGGGACACGTCCTTAAAATTGTTCTGAGTTTTCTTCTTCTCGATTTCATCATCTACATCCAGCACCTGCTGTTTCACCATATGCCGATATTGTGGCGGTTACACCGCATGCACCACACTGATCTTGACCTTGATGTCAGCAGCGGCAATCGCTTTCACCCCCTGGAAATTGTTATTTCCATGGTGATTAAACTGGCGTCGGTCGTTTTTCTCGGAGTTCCGGCAGAGGTGGTGATCGTCTTTGAAGTCGTACTGAATGCCAGCGCCATGTTCAATCACGGCAATATCTTTCTCTCCGCTGCCTGTGACCGTCTGCTGCGGCTGATCCTGGTGACCCCGGATATGCACCGGGTCCATCATTCGACAATCGTACGTGAGACCAACAGTAATTTCGGGTTCAACTTTCCCTGGTGGGATCGACTGTGCGGGACGTATCGCCCCCAACCTGAAAAAGGTCATCTCAATATGGATATCGGTCTCAAAGAATATCGTGATCCGGAGAAACTTACCCTGCTGCGCCTTCTCATCCTGCCTTTCAGCTCACTATGAGCGGGGGGGACGGTTGCACTACATTCCTGTGGAGGTGATATGATGACAACAACCGAATGGACCACTGCAGAGCTTTTGCAGCTTTCGGGGGGCTACTGGAGTACCTGTGCGCTTCATGCCGGCGTCAAACTCGATATATTTACCATTCTGGACGGCACCGCAAAAAATGCCGCAGACGTTGCTGAACAACGTGGCTCTGACCTGCGTGCTACTGCGATGCTGCTGGATGCGCTGGCTGCAATCGGATTGCTGGAGAAGCGGGGGAGCACCTTTGTAACGACTCCGTTCGCTTCGAATACTCTTTCGAAATCGAGTTCCGGATATCTCGGCCACATCATTATGCACCACCACCACCTCATGTCCGGCTGGGCCCGTCTGGATGAGGCGGTGATCGGTGGCGGACCGCTCAGGGAGAGCGTTTCACATGGCAATGATGAAGATGTCAGGGAAAGCTTCCTGATGGGGATGTTTAACCTGGCATCTCTGCTTGCTCCCCGGGTTGCCCAGTCTTTGCGGCTTTCCGGCTGGCACAGGATTCTTGACCTGGGTGGTGGTCCCGGAACCTATGCAATCCATTTCTGTCTTGCCAATCACGAACTGGATGCGGTTGTCTATGATCTTCCCACAACCCGAACCTTTGCCGAAAGGAGCATTGCCAGCTACAAGCTCTCCGAGCGGGTGACCTTCGTGTCCGGTGACTATCATGTAGACCCCCTGCCATCCGGTTTTGATGCGGCATGGCTGTCACATATTCTCCACTCCGACGGCCCGGAAGCATGTGCGGCGCTGCTGCGCAAAGCGGTTGCCGCGCTGAATCCTGGGGGGGTGCTGATGGTGCAGGAGTTTATCCTCGACGATACCAGAAACAGTTCGCCTTTCCCGGCACTGTTCTCCCTCAATATGCTGTTGGGAACCGAGGCGGGACAATCATATACCGAGAGTGAATTGTCTGACATGATGACAGCGGCGGGACTGTCGGATGTCCACCGCCTTGTGCTGGAACTGCCGAACGGTGCCCGTATCATGCGAGGGCGCAAGGTGTGACATCTGCGTCACCCCTTAAGCGATACAACACCTTCTCCCATGAGTTAAAACGAGTTTTCGGCTGCAAAGTGCAGCGTATCTCTGTTGATGCCGGCTTCACCTGTCCAAACCGGGATGGTTCTCTGGATACGGAGGGGTGTATCTTCTGCGGAGGGCACGGTTCCGGTTCACATGGTATCCGCCGGGACCTCACTATTGCCGCCCAGCTTGAAGATGGCAAAGAGGTCATGCGCCGTAAGTACCGGGCTTCACGTTTCATCGCCTATTTCCAGGCATATTCAAACACCTATGATTCAGTTGTGCGCTTGCGGGAATTATTCTCAGGCGCACTGGCTGTGCCGGATATTGCAGGGCTTATCATCGCAACCCGCCCCGATTGCCTGCCGGGTGAGGTTCTCGGCTACCTTCGGGAGCTCTCCCGTCAAACCTACCTCTGGCTTGAGCTTGGGATCCAAACCATGTATGACCGGAGTCTGGAGATGATCAATCGGCGGCATGACCATGCCTGTTCAGTCGATGCAATCCAGCGTGCCACATCCTGCGGATTGCGGGTTTGTGCCCATATTATTCTTGGATTGCCGGGTGAAACCAGGGAGGAGATGCTGGCCATGGCGGGGGAGCTGAACCGCCTTGGTGTGAATGGTGTCAAGCTCCATCTGCTTCATGTCATGAAAGGGACACTTCTTGCTGAAATGTTCGAAAGAGGTGAGTTTACGGTCATGGGGAGAGACGAGTACGCCGGGATAATCTGTGATTTTCTTGAATTGCTTGATCCGCGAATTCTTATCCACCGTCTGACCGGTGATGGCGGGCATGACAACCTGATTGCGCCGCTCTGGTCGCTGAAAAAGTTCGAAATCCTCAACCTGATTGATGCCGAGATGGAACGGCGCGGCACATGCCAGGGAACTAAATTTTCCCCATAAAGATTAAAACCAGGAACGCAAAGTAGAACACTCCGCCAATCAGCAGCGTCCCGGGTGTCAGCCGCTTTTTTATCCGGATCTGCAGATAGGCTGCGCCTACTGAAGCAAACGTCAGTGCCACTGTCAGCAGAGCAGCCGTGTTGAGCTGCCAGTCGGTCATCATGATGCCGATAGCGGTAATGATCGACCCCTGAAACACCATGGCGCCGGTGACGTTGCCGATTGCCAGTGTGTCTTTCCCCCTGCCGATCCAGATGACACTGTTGAACTTCTCCGGCAGTTCGGTGGCAATCGGCGCAATAATCATGGCCAGGATAAAGGGGGATATGCCCATCTGCATGGAAATAATCTGCACCTTCTCCACGAAAATGTATGATCCCCACACTATCAGTAATAACGAACTCAATACCTGAAACCCGATGATTGACATGTGCGGGTCATGGGATTTTGGGGCAAAATAGCACGGATCAATCTCTGATTCCTCGATCTCGTGTGCTTCTGCTTCGCCGCCTCCCTTGAGGGTTTTAAGTACGTACCCGGCGTAGGTCAGCAGGAGCGCCATGGCGATGAAAGTCTTCATAACCGGATGGCTTCCCATGAATGATGCTCCAATTGCCACGGTATACAGCACAAGGAAATATTCCATGTCGCGCCGCATGACAACCGTATCTACGCGCATGATCGGGTAGTCGTCACGTTTCTTGCGATGCCATATGACAGCCAGGCCGCTGATGAAAAAAGCAAGTGTCCCCAGCATGAACGGGGCACCGATGATGGCCCCTACACCGATCTTGTGGCCGGCTTCCGGTGTACCGAACATTATTGCAACGATCGGCACCAGCGTCTCGGGGAGAGCGGTACCGACGGCGGCGAAGATGCTCCCCACAGCCCCGTCAGACAGTTTCATCTTCTTTCCGAACCACTCCAGTCCGTTGGTGAAAACCGACGCCCCCAGCAGAATTATTCCCAGCGCGACCAACAATAAC